>JBDKTD010000194.1:0-24875 GCA_039680365.1 Clostridiaceae bacterium | reverse complement strand
GCGCGCCGGTCATGCGCCGGAGTTCCTTTTGGATCAGCATATCCGCACGCTCCTGCCCGCCGAACCGAAACCCACGCGCGAGATGACCTCGGCGTACCAGATCACGGAAGCGGATCTGTCCATCCTGACCGAAACCGTCGTCATCGCACTGAAAAAGTCCGGCTTCTTCGAAAGCTGATCCTGCAAAGTACGAAAAATAACGCGGCGGCCGGATGGCCGCCGCGCTTGCGTTTGAATCGATCGAACTTAGTGAATCAGGTTCGTCAGATTGAAGGTGAGGAACACCGTGCTCATCAGAGAGGACACGAGCGACACAACCGTAATCTGCGTGTTGATGGACGGGCCTGCGGTGTCTTTGAACGGATCGCCGACAGTATCGCCAACGACGGCCGCTTTATGCGCGTCGCTGCCTTTGCCGCCTTCGTGGCCGCTCTCAACGTACTTCTTGGCGTTGTCCCAGAGGCCGCCGGAGTTGCTCATAAAGAGCGCGAACAGAAGACCGCTGACGATGTTGCAGCAGAGGAAGCCGCCAATGGCCTGCACGCCGCCGATGAAGCCGACAACGAATGTTGCAATGATCGCCACGAGGCCTGCCGGAACGAGTTCCTTGATGGCGCCGTCGGTGGCAATGGAGATGCAGCGGTCGTATTCCGGTTCCACGCCGGGTTTGCCTTCCTTGAGGCCGACGATCTCTTTGAACTGGCGGTGAATTTCCGCAACCATGCGCTGCGCGTTGCGGTCAACGCCGAGCATCAGCATGGCGGAGAACACAACGGGAATCGCGGCGCCGATCAGAAGGCCGAAGAACACCAGCGGGTTCATGATATCAAAGTTCTCAATCCCAACAATGTTCGTAGCGCCCTGCTTGATCATCTCCGCCGCGGCGGTGTTGACTTCGCTCATGAACGCGCCGAGCAGTGCGATAACGGTGAGGCCCGCGGCCGCGATGGCAAAGCCCTTGGTAACGGCTTTGACGGTGTTGCCTGCGGAGTCGAGTTCGTCGGTAATGGCGAGGACTTCTTCGCCCAGGTCGCCCATTTCGGCAAGGCCGCGCGCGTTGTCCACGATGGGGCCGTACGCGTCGTTGCTGACGATCATGCCAACGATGGAGAGCATGCCGACAGCCGCCATGGAGATGCCGAACAGCGCGTACTGCGTTGAGAGCGCCGGATCGGCGCCGCCCAGAGGCGCGCAGAGCTTGTAAGCGGTGAGCGCGGAAACCGCAATGCCGATCATCGCGGGTAAAACGCTCAAGAGGCCGTAGGAAATGCCGGAGAGAATCGTGAACGCCGGGCCGGTGGCGCTGGCGTGAGCAACAAAGTGAACGGGCTTCTTGGTATCGTCCGTAAAGTAATCCGTCGTGATGCCGATGATGACGCCGACGAGCAGACCGACGACGCACGCGCCCCAGATCTGCCACGGGAACTTGAGGAAGTAGGAAGCGGCGGCGGTCATCGCAATATAGATGCCGGTGGTGACATAGGTGCTGGAGTTGAGCGCTTTGGTCGGATTGCCTTTTTTGCCGATGCGGGCGGTCATAACGCCGACGATCGAAGCAAGCAGGCCGAGCGCCGCAAAGACGAACACCATGGGTACGTTCTTTCCGCCCGTTGCGGTGGCATCCAGCGCGCTGGCCATAACCAGAGCAGCCGCCATGGAAGCAACGTTGGAATCGAAGAGGTCCGCGCCCATGCCGGCGACGTCGCCAACGTTGTCGCCAACGTTATCAGCGATAACGGCGGGGTTGCGGGGATCGTCTTCCGGAATGCCAAGCTCGACTTTACCAACGAGGTCGGCGCTGATGTCGGCAGTCTTCGTAAAGATGCCGCCGCCGGCCTTGGCAAACAGAGCCAGCGAGCTCGCGCCAAAGCTGAAGCCGAGGATCGTCGTTGCGTCCTTGGTGACGAGGTAAACAATGGTTACGCCCAGGAGGCTCGCGCCGACGACGGCCATGCCCATGACGGCGCCGCCGCGGAAACCGGCCATGAACGAGGGCTTAATGCCCTTCTGCGCAGCTTCGGCGGAACGGCCGTTGGCGATGGTCGCCACTTCGAGGCCGATTTTGCCCGCGATCGCAGAGAACGCGGTACCAAAGAGGTAAGCAACGACCATCAATACGTTATTGAGCCAGTTGCCTTTCCAAATCGGAGCGGGAAGGAATACAAAGATGAGAACCGCGGCAACGGCCGCAAATCTCGCGAGAACGGCGTACTCCTTGCGCAGGAACGTACGCGCGCCAGCGCGGATAAGGCCGCAGGCCTTGATGATTTTCTGATTCTCGCAGGGTTGACGTTTGACCCAGAGATAGAGCCAAGCGGCAAAAGCGAAAGCCAGAAGAGCAATGAGCAGAGACCCGTACATGATGAGGTTTTCCAGGTTTTCCATAATGCTACTCTCCCTTTACATGATCCGCCTGCAAGGGCGGTTTTATGAGTGTCGGCAGGCGCGGCGAAAACCGCCGCGCTCGCCGGAACGCTTCCGTATGGAAACGAGAGGATGCGTTATCTGCCGTCTTCCTGCGGAACCCCGCTGGAGACCAGGCAAAGCGGGTTACGCGTTGTCCTTTGCCTTCTTACCCTTCTTCGGGTTGGAAAAGAGGTTCAAAAGTGCGATGACGAGAACGATGGCGAGGGTAACGATAAAGATACCCAGCATGCCGAGTCCCATAATTTTGAGCGTCTCGGGAAGCGACGCAGCAACATTCAGATCCATAGTAGTCTCTCCTCTCCTTATTTCACGATGAGGTTGAGCAGCATGCCGCCCGCGAGAACGGAAGCAATCTGCCCGGCGACATTCGCGCCGGCCGCATGCATGAGCAGAAAGTTCTGTTTGTCTTCCGCAAGACCCATCTTATGAATCACGCGGGAAGCCATCGGGAACGCGGAAATGCCCGCGGCGCCGATCATCGGGTTGACCTTCTTCTTGACGAACAGGTTGATGATCTTGCCAAAGAGAACGCCGCCAACGGTGTCAAATACGAACGCAACCAGCCCGAGGCCGATAATCATGAGCGTCTGCAGCGTGAGGAACGATTCCGCCTGCATGTTCGCCGCAACCGTGAGACCCAGCATCAGTGTAATCAGGTTCGCCAGCGCGGTCTGCGCGGTCTGAGAAAGCGAGTTGAGAACGCCGCATTCGCGAATCAGGTTGCCGAACATCAAAAAGCCAACCAGCGCGACGGAGCGCGGCGCAAAAAGACCGGCAATGACGGTTACGATAATCGGGAACAGGATTTTGGTCGTTTTGGAAACGCTGCTGCCGGTGTACTCCATGCGAATCCTGCGCTCCTTCTTCGTGGTGAGGAGCTTGATGATCGGAGGCTGTACAATTGGCACAAGCGACATATACGAATAAGCGGCAATGATGATAGGCCCAATGAAGTTTGAACCTAGATAGTTGGCAACGAAGATGGAGGTCGGGCCGTCCGCAGCGCCGATGATGGCGATGCTCGCCGCATCCTTGAGCGGGAAGCCGAGCAGAGAGGCGACCACAAGCGTAAAGAAAATACCGAACTGCGCCGCAGCGCCGAAGAGCATGAGCTTGGGGTTCGTCAGAAGCGGCTCAAAGTCGATCATCGCGCCGATGCCAATGAACAGCAAAAGCGGGAAAAGTTCGTTGGCGATGCCGCCGTTAAAGAGGACGTTCAGCACTCCGACTTCCGCGCCCTGCGTGATCGCACCGGACAGAGGAATGTTCACGAGGATCGCGCCGAAGCCCATTGGCAACAGCAGCGAAGGTTCCATGTCTTTTGCGATGGCAAGGTAGATCAGCAGTGCGCCGATCGCCCACATAACGACCTGCTGCCAGGTCAGAAATGAGAAATTTTGAAAGATTGCGCTCATAATAAATCCTTTCACAAATGTTCCAAATTTCCGTCTTGTACATCATAACATGGTCCTTGTGAACAGTAAAGACATATTTTCGTAACGTTCTCTTTGCATTTTTCGTATCTTTTTCATGCAATATCTACTTTCACGTGTCGTAAATGTGTCGGAATTCATCGACCATGCTTGCATTTTTGAGCACTTTTTGATGGATTTCCTGCAGAATTTCCATTCTGAGCGCGATAAAACGCACAGCGCGGCGCGAATGCAGAGTGAAATTTAAAACAAAAAAGCTTGAAAACGAACTGCGCCCCCGAAAAAACGGGGGCGCAGTTCCACAGCCAAGCGCGGCGTGCTCAAACACAACACACCGGCACCCGATTAAACGGCGCTCCAAGCGGGCGCTCACAGGCCGTTTAATAGACGCGCGCGCCTTCTGAACCGGCGGCGCTGAAATCAAAATCTGTTTACTTGCCGAGTAGACCCTTAACACAGGATTCAACGTGTTCGCTCGTAAGTCCGAAGCGCTTCTGCAAATAGTCCTGCGGGCCGACTTCGCCATACTCGTCGTTGACGGCGACCACGTCGATTTTCGCGCAGTTCTTCGGCGCGAGGCACTCGCAAACCGCGCTGTACAGACCGCCGATGCGATTGTGGTTTTCGGCGACGACAACGTTGCCTGTGGCTTTCGCATACCGCGTAACGGTTTCCGCGTCCAGAGGCTTGATCGTGAAAACATTGACCACCGCCACGGAGATACCCTGCTCTTCCAGACGCTTTGCCGCCTGCATTGCTTCGTGCACCATGATGCCGGAAGCAAAGATAACCGCGTCCTTGCCCTCTTTGAGCGGAATCGCAGGGCCGATGGGCGTCTGTTCGCCGTCCGCGAACACCTTGGCGGACTGCTTTCTGCCAACGCGGACGTACTTTACGCCCGGGTGATCCTTACACTGGCGCAGAACGCTGATGAGCATGTTCGCGTCGGTAACGTCGATAATTGTCGCGGTCGGAATCGTCCGGTAGAGCGCGATATCCTCAAACGGCATGTGCGTGCCGCCGTTGAAAGAAGCACAGACGCCCGGGTCGGTGCCGATCACGGTAATATCGTTCTTTGCATAACCCGCCGAAAGGAAAACCTGATCGAACACGCGGCGGGAAGCAAACGGCCCGAACGTATGCACGATGGGCTTATATCCCGTTGCGGCAAGACCGCAGGCCACGCCGATCATGTTTGCTTCCGAAACGCCGCAGTTGATGCCGCGTGTGGGGTTCTCTGCCGACCAGCCGCAGGTACCAATGCAGCTCATCAGGTCCGCGTCGAGGTAGATAACATCCTTGTCTTCCGCCGAGAGCGCGCGGATCGTTTGGCCGATGACGTCCTTAAACGCGCGGGGATCCATTGTTCCGTCGTATACGATGTTCATGCCTGTTCCCCTCCCATCGCGTTCAGTTGAGCGACCAAATCTTTCTGCCACGCGTCCCACTGTTCGGTGGGAACTGTCATGCTGTGGTTGCTTGCGGCGTTTTCCACGCCGGGTACGCCCTTGCCCTTGACGGTGTTCATCACGATGGCATAGGGTTTGTCCCCGCCCGCGCGGGTGCGCTCAAGCGCTTCGTACAGCTCCGTTACATCGTTGCCGTCGATGCGGATGGTTTCGAAGCCGAACGCTTCCAGCTTTGCGCCGAGGTCGAGCGTATCCAGAATATCCTTTGTGCAGCCGTCGAGCTGTTTGCCATTGACGTCCATAAGCAGAACCAGGTTGCCCAGCTTCTTTGCCGCGGCAAACATGCAGGCTTCCCAAACCTGGCCTTCGTTGGCTTCGCCGTCGCCAACGATTAAAAACACGCGCGTATCACGCCCGCGCAGGCGCTCGCCCAGCGCCATGCCGCAGGCAAGGCTCGTGCCCTGACCGAGCGAGCCGGTGGTCATATCCACGCCGGGCGTCTTGCTGCGGTCGCAGTGGCTCGGCAGACGCGTGCCCGGCTGGTTGAGCGTTTTCAGCATTTCATAGGGGAAGTATCCCAAAAGCGCGAGGGTGGCGTAAACCGCCGGGCCCGCGTGACCTTTGGAGCAGACCAGCTTGTCCCGTTCCGGCCAATCCGGGTTCTGGGGGTCAAAGCGCATCTGTGTTTTGTAAAGCACGCTCAGCGCGTCCGCCACGCTCAGCGAACCGCCGACATGGCCAAACCCGCGCGATTTGAACTCTTCCAGCATGCCGATGCGGATTTGGAGCGCAAAGCGTTCCAGTTCTTTCTTTTTTGCCGCGTCCATCGCAGAACATTCCTCCTTTGATCCATCGCAAGGCTCCTGCGCCCAGCGAAGTGGTATTGTTTTATTATAGCGTTTTTGAACGCATTATGAGCAATCTTTTTTCGTCCGAACCCTCTTTTTTCAGCGTGACGAATCCGCCTTTGGCAGCGTCGAGCCGCCGTAGGGCATCACGAGCACGGTCGCTTCCTCGCCGCAGCGGGCGAGTGCCGCGTCGAACGCCGCCTGCACGGTCGAAAAGGGTTTTAAGAAAATGCTGTCCACAAAATCCGCTTCCAGTTCGTAAACGAGGTAGAACTCCGCATGTTCCAGCACCATGGCGATTGCCGCCGCCTTGTGGCCGCCGAGCTGGAAGTCCCGCTCGATGCGCTCGATCATGCTCTGCGGACTGGGTGACTTCGTCATCCATTCCTCAAACACATGCTCGCCCATCCCCTCTTTGCAGGAACCGACGAGGATGATCACACCGCCGTCCTTAACCGCGTGTTTGGCGTTGTCGAGCGCTTTCTGCGTCTGGTAGAGGTTCAGGTCCTTCGGCGCGCCCCCCTGGGAGACGACAACGATATCCACGCGCTCGAAGATGCGTTTTGCGTAGAGCTGGTCAAGGTAGCGGCAGCCTTCGCGGTGCGCTTTGACCACGTCCCCCGCCACCGCGCGGACGATCAGCTTGTGTTCGTCCAGCACGACGTTGAGGATAAAGTCCACGCCGACCATCTTGGCCGCTTCCTCGATATCCTCGCGCACGGGGTTGCCGTCCAGCCTGCCAGCCGCGGCGGCTTGCTCCACCATGCGGCTGTGATTGCTCTGAATCGCCGCGCGCGTGCTTACGCCCGGCATAATGGCTTTCGCCCCGCCGGAGTAGCCCGCAAAATAGTGGAACTCGATGTTGCCAAGGCAGATCCGCCGGTCGGCCTCCGCCACCGCGCGCACGATATCAACCGGCGTTCCACGGCGCGTCGTACCGATATGCACGCAGTCCGAGTCGTCGCCGTCGATGCACGTTACCTCCGCAAACGCCCGCTCGCCAACGAGCTTTTTCTGCTCGTCCGGGGTCTGTTTGCGGTGGCTTCCAAGCCCGAACACGACCGTGATATCTTCCTTTTTAACGCCCGCCGCGTAGAGCTCGTCCAGCAGCGCGGGAAGCACCTTATAGCTCGGCATGGGGCGGGTTATATCGCTCGTAACGATCGCAATCTTTTCGCCGGGGTGGACGATTTCGCCCAAACGCGGCGTACCGATGGGTTCACCCAGCGCGCGCAGCACCTCCGGCTCTCCGGTCAGCGCGTGCTCGACCGGGTTTGGCAGGAGAATGCCGATTAAGTTTTCATCCGGCACAGCGAGCTTCTGCACGCCCGCGCCGAATCCGAGTTCGATTTCCATAAAATGACCCTTATTCTAGTTCGTTAAAATGACCCTTAATCTAGTTCGTTAAAATGACCCTTAATATAATTCGTTATTTTTCCTCAGGAAACTTTTTCGCCGCGTGACGTAAGGCTTTGACCACCGGCAGCTCTTCGCCGGTTAAAAAGCGGATCAGCGCGCCGCCGCCGGTGCAGATATAGCTCATTTTCTCTTCGAGGCCGTACTTTTCCGTTGCGGTAATGCTGTCCCCGCCGCCAACGACTGTGTAGGCTTCCGTCGCTCCCAGCGCCCGCCAGACGGCCTTTGTGCCGAGCTCGGTTTCCGGTTTTTCAAACACGCCCATCGGGCCGTTGACAAACGCGGTCTTCGCATTCTTGATTACCGTTTCATACAGCTCCGCGGTCTTTACGCCGATATCGAGCACGCCCGTGTCCGCCGGAATGCTGCCAACGTCCGCTTCCGCGCGTTTGCCTTGGGCGTCCAGATACGCCGCGTCGAGCGGGAGCACGATCTTATCGCCATAGCGCTCCAGCAGCGGTACGGATTTTTCAATAAACGTATCATAGCCGGATTTCTTGATGAACGCAAGGCTGCTTGCGCCAATCTGTTCGCCTTTTGCGGCAAGCAGGATGTTCGCCACCAAGCCGCCGGTAAGCACCTTGTCCGCCGTTCCGCCGGAAAGCACGGTTTCCATCATCATAAACGCGTCAGCAACCTTTGCGCCGCCCAGCACGAACACGCAGGGGCGCTCCGGAGATTCCATAATACCGGAGATCACGCAAAACTCCTGCTCGAACAGCCGCCCCATCATGCTGGGCAACACCTGCTCGAACCCGCAGAGCGAGGGCTGGTCGCGGTGCGCTGCGGCAAACGCGTCGCAGACATACAAGTCCGCCAGCGGGGCGAGCTTTTCTACGACCTGCGTCCTGGCCTGCTGCTCGTGCGTTAAGCAGAGCTTGGTCTCAAACAGCGTCTGCTCCTCGGAGCAGAAACGGACGTTATCCAGCAGCAGCACTTCGCCGTTTTTCAGCGAGCGGATGGCCTGCCGCGCGGCGGGGCCCGTCACGTCGTCGATAAACTTTACTTCGCGCTCCAGCAGTTCGGAGAGAACGGCGGCGTGCGGCGCGGTGGTGTAAAAATTCTGGTATTCAATGTCGCTTCCCTGATGCGCCAGCAGCACGACCTTCGCGCCGCGGTCGGCGAGTTCCCGCACGGTTGGCACGCAGGCGCGGATGCGGTTGACGCTCTTGAGTTTGCCGCTCACGCGGTCGACCGGCTGGTTGATATCCACCCGGCAGAGAACAGTTTTGCCCTGGACGTCGTACGCGTCCATCGTATGAATTCCAAAACGTGTCATTTCGTTTTCCCCCATGTCGGAATACGCCGCGGCGGGATAGCGGAGACCCTGTTCGGATTCCGCACCCCCGCCGTGCTGCATCATTCAATTCTGTCCGCGCGCTTGTTCGCGCCCGGAGCAAACTGCTTATTTGAAGCGGCCGATGCCCAAGTATTCGTTGGTCTTATCGGTGGCCGTTTCGCGCGTTTGCTGCATGCCGCAGGCGGCGCGGATGCCGTCGATGGTTTCCGGAATCGTAACGCTCTCCTGCGGAATGTTGATGGCGTACATGATGTCGTCCCCGGTTTCCACGATGGAATCCGACCAGAGGCCGATTTCGTACATATCTCCGCGGGGATTGCCGAGGTCGCGCGCGTACTTAAACAGGCTCGCGTTGCCGAGGAACCCTTCGTCAATGGAGACAACGCGGATGCGCGGGTGCTTCTGGAACGCTTCCAGCGCCATATCCTTGGTAATCTTCTGCTTGCCGTGCGCCACGACCGTAATGATATGGCCGTGGGTGACCGGCGTATGAACGAGGATACCCGTGGCCTGCACGTGCGGCATGATCGTCATGAGGTCGAGCGCCTGATGGGACGGCGCTTTGTCAATCTGCAGCGCGTTGGTCAAGCCCCGGTGATAATCGCCCGGGTCGGCTACGCGGCGGATGATGGTGATGGCAACACGGTCGATGCCGTAAGCGCGGTCGAGGCAGTCCACCGAGCGGATGAGGCCCGTGGTGTTGCAGCTCGTGAGCTTTAAGTAGTCCTTGCCGAGGCCTTTTTCAAAATTCGCGTAGCCGTGGAAGAACACGTCCGCAACGGAGTTCTTTTCGCCGCCCTGGAAGATGGCCTTGATCCCCGCCTTTTCATAAAGCTCCTTGTTCTTGGCGCCAATGCCGCCGGGGCTTGAATCGAGCATCACATCCACGCTGTGGATGAGTTCGTCAAACGTGCCCGCGACCGGAATACCCAGCGCGTCGAACTTCGATTTGTCCGCACCTTCCACAAGGTAGAGCTTGTAGGGCATGCCCTTTTCCTTGAGCGCGCGGATGGCGAGCGTCGGCGCGAGGTCCGCAACGCCCACAAGCTCCATATCGCCCTGCAGCGCAACGCCGTCCGCAAGCCGCTGGCCGATCGTGCCGTAACCAGCAACGCCTACCCTGATCTTCTTTGTCATATCCTATCATCCTCCTAATATGGTTCGGGAATTCCCGTTGTATTCGGCTGTTCTGACCCGCCGTCAGATTTTAACCACCGTTTCTTCGTCCACCGCGCGCTTGGCGGCCAGCGCCCATTCGACGGCTTTATAACCGTCCATGAGCCCCGCGCCCTCCAGCGGAGAAACGCCTTCTACCGCGTTGACGAAGCTCTGCAGTTCCGCCGTGAACGTGGGTTCCCAGTATTCGTAGAACCAACTGAGCGTGGACTGATGCGCGCCGCCTTTGTCGAGGCTGACCACGCGGTCGTTGGTGGGCGTTGTGCAGACTCTGAGGCACCCTTCGGTGCCAAAGATCTCCGCTTCCGCATGGTAGCCGTAGGGGCTGTTGCGCGTGGTTTCAAACCATCCCATCGCGCCGTTGCCAAAGCGGCAGAGAATGCCGCAGTTGTCAATATCCCCTACCGCGCGGAGGCCTTCGTAAGCGTACACGCCGCCGAGGCCGTAAACGCTCTCAGCGTCGGACCCCATAAACCAGCGCGCCGCGTCGTAATCATGCGTGAGCATGTCGAACACCAGCCCGCCGGACGTCGGCGAAAACTTGATGATGAATTCGGAAAGCGCGGCCGGGTCGCGGTTGATCATTTTAACGAGCACCGGTTTGCCGATGTATCCCGCCTCGATCTTTTTCTTGACCGCCAGATACGAAGCGTCGAACCGGCGGTTGTAACCAACCTGAAACACGCGGATGCCGCTCTTTGCCACCGCTTCGCGGATTCTTGCCGCTTCTTCCATGGTCATGGCAAGCGGCTTTTCAATATAGACGTTCTTTACCCCGAGCTCCGCCGCCTGCACCGCCATTTCGCAGTGCATCTGGGAGTTGCTGGCGATGACCACGCCGTCGAGTTCCTTGTTGAGGAACATCTCGCGGTAGTCGGTGTAGAGGTATTTAGGGTGCATCTCGGCGGAAACCTCGTCCAGCTCCGCCTGAACGGCGCTGCAAACGGCGGTGAGTTCCGCGTTGCGGATGCCAAAGCAAATGTTGCGGGCATGGTTCCGGCCGAGCCGGCCGAGACCCACAATGCCCAGCTTTACGTTATCCATACCCGCCTCCTGTTTTCCTTACAGCTTGACCGGCATGCCGGTTTCGAGCGATTTCTTGGCCGCCATAGCGATGAGCACGGGCTTTAAGCCGTCGGTAGCGTTCACGAGCGTGGGTTTGTCTTCCAGAACTGCGTCCACAAAACCCTGTTCTTCGGCGATGAACGCGTCGTTATAACGCTCGAGGAAGAAATACAGCGGTTTTTCACGCATCACTCCGCTCTCGGTATAGAGCGTGGTGAGGTTCGGCGTTTCGTTGTCCGCCGTGATGCAGCCCTTGCTGCCGAACACTTCCACGCGCTGGTCGTAGCCATAGACGGCCTTGCGGGAGTTGTTGATCACGCCGATAGCGCCGTTGGCAAACTTGAGGGTAACGATGGCGGTATCTACGTCGCCAGCCTTTCCGATTTCCGGATCGACGAGCACGACGCCGTTGGTGAAGACTTCCGTCACTTCGCTGCCGGAGAGGTAGCGCACCATATCAAAATCGTGAATCATCATATCGAGGAAGATGCCGCCGGAAACCTTAACGTAGCTCACGGGCGGCGGCGTTGGGTCGCGGCTGGTCACCATCACGATATGCGGATCTCCGATCGTTCCCGCCTGGACGGTATCGCGCACGTGCTTGAAGTTGCGGTCAAACCGGCGGTTGAAGCCAACCTGGAACTTGACGCCCTTCTTTTCCACCGCGTCGATAACCTTCTTGATGCGGTCGAGGTCAAAGTCGATCGGCTTTTCGCAGAACACATGCTTGCCGGCCATCACCGCTTCGTAGGCGATAATGGAGTGCGTATCCGTGGACGAGCAGACGAACACCGCGTCGATCTCCGGATCGTTGACAAGCTCTTTGTAATCGCCGTACACTTTCGGGATGCCGAATTACAGCGCCAGTTCTTTTGCGCTCTCGGCACCCACGACCGTTACCGCAACGACGGTTGCGTTGCTTACCCGCGTCATCAGGTTGCTCACATGGAGCTTGCCGATGCGCCCGGCGCCGACGACGCCGATTCGTAAGGTTTTCATACTGGTACTTCCTTTCTGTATGTGCAATTTTGTTTTGTATGATTGCTGCCGCGCCCGCTGCGCGGCGGATTCTGCTTAATACCTGCGCGCTTCTTCGAGGTGCTCTTCCTGCGCGCGGCGCGCGGCCTGCACGCGTTCGCGCTCGCTGACTTCCGCAACCCCGACGCGCCACCAGCCGCCGTAGCCTTCCGTCATGGACTTGGGCAGCACCTTGATATCGATAAGCGTGCTGACGAGTTGCTTTTTACTGTCCTCCAGAGCCGCTTCCAGCTCCTCGGCGGTGCGCACGGTGTAGCTCACGCAGCCGTACGCGCGGGCGATTGCCGCGTAGTCGATGCGCATAAAGTCGCCGTTGTGGTGCATTCTGTCGCCGGGAACGCGCTTACGAAGCTCCGTGCACATGGTGTCGTTGCCCGTGCCCATCTGGAGGTTGTTGATGCAGCCGAAGCCCGCGTTGTCAAAGAGAACGACGTTGATCTTTTTGCCTTCCTGCACGGAGGTGATGAGTTCGCTGTGCAGCATGTTGAAGCTGCCGTCGCCCGTCATGGCGTAAACTTCGCGGCCTTCGCCGATGGCGAGCTTGACGCCGAGCGCGCCGCTGACTTCGTAGCCCATGCAGGAGTAGCCGTATTCCATGTTGTAGGTGTTTGCGGAGCGCGGCCGCCACATGCGCTGCATGCAGCCCGGCAGGCTCCCGCTCGCGCCGATGACCACCGCGTCCGGCGCGGTCACGCGGTTGACAATGCCCAGCGCACGCGTTTGGGTCAGCTCGCAGCCGACGTCCTTTTGGAACCGCTTCCAGCTCTCGCTGTTGGGGTCTTTGACTTCCGGCGTGTAATCTTTTGTAATCTCTTTTCCGTCGAGGCGGTCGAGTTCCGCCTGCCATTTGACCTTGACGGCTTCGATTTCGCCCTTGTACGGCGCGCGGTAAGCGCCCAGCGCGCGGCTCAACGCGGTCAAGGCCAGCTTTGCGTCCGCTATGACGCGCACGCCGTCCAGCTTATACGCCTGAAACTCGCTGACGTTGATGTTGATATACCGCGCCGTTTCGGGAAAGAGCCATTTGGACGCTGTGGTAAAATCCGTGTAGCGGGTGCCAACGCCGATGACCACGTCCGCATCCTTTGCAATTTCGTTTGCCATCAGGCAGCCGGTCACGCCGATGCCGCCCAAATTCAGCGGGTGCGTCCATTCGATTGCGCTCTTGCCCGCCTGCGTTTCGCCAAAGGGGATGTTGTGCGCTTCCGCAAACGCGCGGAACTCCGCGTGCGCCTCGCTGTAGCGCACGCCGCCGCCGCAGACGAGGATCGGGCGCTTTGCCTTTTTGATGATCTCCGCCGCTTCGGCAATTGCGTAGTCCGTCGGCGGGCGGCGCTCGATGCGGTGGACGCGCTTTTCGAAAAAGCTCACGGGGTAATCGTAGGCTTCCGCCTGCGTATCCTGCGGCAGCGCAATGCACACGGCGCCGGTGTTCGCCGGGTCGGTAAGCACGCGCATGGCGGAAATCATGGCGGTCATAATCTGTTCGGGGCGCACGATGCGGTCCCAGTACCGGCAGACCGGACGGAACGCGTCGTTCGTGGAAAGGGTCAGCTCGTTGGTCTGCTCAATCTGCTGGAGCACGGGGTCCGGCTGGCGGGAAACGTAGATATCCCCCGGCAGGAGCAAAAGCGGAATATTGTTTGCCGTGGCGTTGGCGGCGGCGGTGACCATGTTGGCGGCACCCGGGCCGACGGAAGACGTGCAGGCGAATATTTGCTTTCTATGCATCTGCTTGGCAAACGCCATAGCCGCCTGCGCCTGACCCTGCTCGTTTTTACCGTGGTAGATTTCCAGCGCGTGCGATTCCTGCTGAATCGCCTGTCCGAGGCCGACGACGTTGCCGTGCCCCGGCAGCATGAAGATGCCGCGGACAAAGCGGTGTTCAATATCGTCGTAGCGAACGTACTGATTCTCTAAAAAGCGAACCAGCGCCTGCGCCATGGTCAAACGTACGGTTTCCATATCGTTTCCTCCCGTAACAAGTGTTTGTTGAGGTGAATTGTCTTTTGTTTCCTATATATAGCGCCGCGGCATATCCGCGGTCCGAAACGCTAAAGGGATCGGCTCAGTCCCCGCTGAGAAACTCCGCGCCGGGCTTGAGCATCCAGAGATGCTCCACTTCGTCGATGCGGGTCTTCCGCCAGGGGTTGTTCCGCTGGTGCCGGATACCCCAGACATAGCAGAGCCCGTATCCCGGCGCCGCCACCTGGCTGTGGAATCCATTTTGAATCACGAGCAGGCCGTTATGGGTCGTCTGGTGCACCTGGCCGTTGGCAAACCCCGCCCCGAAGCCCTGCGGCTTGTCGAAGCGGTAAAAATACACTTCCGGCTGAGGATGAAAATGCGGCGGGTAGCTCGACCATTTGCCGGGGAAGTTGAGCACTTCGCCCAGCACCATGTTTGAGTACGGCGCGTTTTCATAGTCGAATACGGTTTTAATATTCCTGCGCATGGTGCCCTGCAGGTCGCTGACGCCCGCGCGCTGCGTCTGGATATCCTCCGGCGCGTAGAACACCGGCGGGAATTTCTTGCCGTTGTTGACCATCTGCAGGTAGATCTCGCTGTGACGGCTCGCGCGGAGGGTCACTTTTGTTCCCGCCGATACGTGCAGGCAGCTCGCTTCCTCACAAAACTCGCTCTTGCGGGAAACGCTTCTGGATTCGCCGCTCGCCTGCCAGACCAGTTCGCCAGAGAACAGCAGCAGCGCCGCTTCCTTTTTTTGTTCGAAAAGCGAATAGGTTTCGCCCTTCTCCAGCACGATCAGGCACACGTCCATGCCGATCTCTTTGCCTTTGCCGCTTTCCATAGCAAGATAGACGTTACAGCCGCCGCTAAGCGAATTCTTCTTGATATACATATTGCTGTCTCCTTGTATGAACCGGGGGATTGAAAACCGAAATTTGCAATGATATAATAAGCACCAGAAAAGGATTTACTCAAAAGTCAACAATCACATGACTAGCTTTTACCGTATTATACACGCAATCCACCCCAATCGTCAATGAGAAAACGCAGGAATCCACAAAACATTCGGCAAAATGCCGCCACCGGATTCGAAACGCGGCAGTCGTGCGCCGCCGCTGTGAAACGCGGGCGCAGACCGGTTACCGGCGTTTAAAACGCCCCGCCCCTCACTGTCGTTCGGACAAAAACTCCGTTTCCGAATACCAATCCAAACGAAGCAGCATAATGATCTATAATATGTGAAAGGAAGATTCTCTCATGCTAGATTCCAACAAAGTATTCCTCGGTATCGCCCCCATCGGCTGGACAAACGACGACATGCCCGAGCTCGGCGCGGAAAACACCTTCCAGCAAAGCGTCAGTGAAATGGCGCTGGCCGGGTTCTCCGGCACCGAAATCGGCAACAAGTACCCTTCCGACGCGGCGACGCTCAAGCACATGCTGGACGTGCGCGGCCTCAGAATCGCATCCCGCTGGTTCAGTTCGTTCCTGATTTCCAAGCCGCTGGAAGAAAACGTCAAGGCGTTTGAAGCGGAGTTGGCGTTCCTCGCCGCCGTCGGCGCAAAGGCCATCAACGTCTCCGAGCAGAGCTTCAGCGTCCAGGGAATGGAAAAAACGCCCATTTTCGGGCATAAGTACGTGATGAACGAGCAGGAATGGGGCCTTTTGACCAACGGTCTGAACACTCTTGGCAAGATCGCCACGGAAAAGGGCTTCCGCCTCTGCTTCCACCATCACATGGGCACCGTCGTGCAGACCGCCGAGGAGACGACCCGCATGCTCGACGAAACGGATCCCAAGTACGTCCACCTCTGCTACGATACCGGCCATTTCGTCTTTACGGGCGCCGACCCGGTCGCCATGCTTAAAAAGTACGTCAACCGCGTGGGTCACGTGCACCTCAAGGACGTCCGTCTGCCGGTGCTCGAGCGCGTGCATAAAGAAAGCCTCAGCTTCCTGACCGCCGTGCGCGAAGGCGCGTTCAGCGTTCCCGGAGACGGCGGCTTCGACTTCCGCCCCGTGTTCGACCTGCTCGACAAGGCGAATTACACCGGCTGGCTGCTCGTGGAAGCCGAGCAGGATCCCGCCAAAGCAAACCCGTTCGAATACGCCAAGATGGCGCGCAAGTACATTGCCGCCCATACCGGACTGTAAAAAGCAGCATAAACGCCGCCGCGCGGGCAGTCAGTGCGGCGGCGTCTACTCTTTAGCAAAGTATTATAGAAACTTACTCATTACTTATTCATCATCTTGTTATCTCATGGCGGTCTCATGAATTATTATGGATTAATTGTTGACATTTTGTTGTACATGTGATAGACTGACCGCAATCAGTTGAAAAGTTCAACGATCTTCTTTTCACCAATTTCAAGCATTTAAAACATCCGTTTCCAGTGTTTGGCGAACCAACAGAAACACTCTTGCATCCCGAACAGGCAAACTGAATATCCGAATTTTGTTTTGTCAGACTGTCGTTTTCTTCCCGCGCGTATCGCGGTATGGATACCCCATTTTGACCCCGGTGCAACACCCGATTTCGAAACAAAACGTTTGTCCCTTGAAAAAGCTCCCGGCGAATTGCGCCGCGCATACAGGGTTTCTTTTCGTTCCGCCAGCGCGCTTCAGCGCCTTGAGCGGAGGTTCGGCCGAGGCCGGATCAAACGTCTTTTTAACCATTTCTGCAGCAGCGTCCGCACCGGATCCGTCCGGAACGGCCGTATGAATAAGAATTCCAATTTTGGGCGGCCAGCGCTCAAAAAATAAAAGGAGGTTATAAAGAACTATGAAAAAACTGTTAGCTCTCTTGATGGTAATTGCCAGCGTGCTCGTCATCGTGGCGTGCGCCGCGCCGGCAGCGGAAACTGCCGCTCCCGCCGAAGCCGCGACCGGAGAAGCCGCCCCGGCGGAAGCTCCCGCGGCTGAGAAGAAGATCACCATTGGCGTATCCCTCTATGCGCGTGACCAGTTCATCAGCACGCTCGAACAGGGCATTCTGGCGGCGGCCGAAGCTGCGGGCGTAACCGTAGACTCTCAGGAAGCCAACAACGATACCCAGAAGCAGGCTGAGCAGGTTCGTACGTTCGCAACCAAGGGTTACGACGTCATGATCGTCAACCTCGTCGACACCTCGACCGCGGAGACCATCATCGCGGAAGCGGGCGACATCCCCATCATCTTCGTCAACCGTCGTCCGGATGACTCCGTCCTCGTGGCAGGCAAGTATGCTTATGTTGGTTCGCAGGAATATGACGCGGGCAAGATGCAGGCCGAGTTCCTCGCAAAGTACTTCGAAGGCCGCACCGATCCCATCAACTACGTGCTCTTCATGGGCCAGCTGGGTCTTGAGAACACGCAGCAGCGTACCGATTCCGTTAAGACCGAACTCACCAACGCGGGCTTCACGCTCAACAAGGTCTTTGAAGACACCGCCAAGTGGGACCGCGCAACCGCGATGGACATGATGCAGACCTTCCTCGGCACCGGTGCCACCTTTGACTGCGTCATCTGCAACAACGACGAAATGGCTCTTGGCGTTATCGAAGCGCTGAAGGCCGCCGGCGTTGACCTGAGCAAGACCCCCGTCGTCGGCATCGACGCCACCGACATGGCTTGCCAGTCTGTCAAGAACGGCGAAATGGCTATGACCGTGTTCCAGGATGCGGCAGGCCAGGGCGCAAAGTGCATCGAGTTCGCAGTCAAGGCCGCCAATGGCGAATTGACCGACCTCTTTGGATGGGTCCCGTTCATGCCGGTGACGATCGACAACGTCGATCAGTACATCAAGTAAGCACAAAAAACCTGTAAAAAGCAACGATATGGCAGTCCGGTGTCCCCTTCCGGGGCGCCGGACTTGCCAAATCAAGTCCTTTCTCACATCCCGTAAAGACAAGCGTTCCGTTCCCGTTATTTATTGATTGGTTCAAAAAGTTAACCCCTGCTACAACAATACCAATGCGGCTATATGGATGCCGTCGAATCAAAGGATCGTACGGCGCGGCTTCGGCCCGTCGAAGGATATTGGAGGTGCGCAAAAAGTGAGCGAATATGTGCTCGAAATGATAGACGTATCCAAAAGCTTTCCCGGCGTTCAGGCGCTTAAAAACGTATCGTTCCGGCTGCGACCCGGCACGGTGCATGCGCTGATGGGAGAAAACGGCGCCGGAAAGTCCACGCTGATGAAGTGTCTGATCGGCCTCTATCAAATGAACAGCGGCCGCATTCTCATCAACGGCAAGGAAGTGCATATCACAACCCCGCTGGAAGCGTCCAAACACGGAATTTCCATGATCCATCAGGAGTTGTCCCCCGTGAAGGAACGCTCGGTCGCCGAAAACCTGTATATCGGGCGGCAGCCGGTCAAGGCGGGCGTGTTCATTGATCATAAAAAACTGTACCGTCTCGCGGGCGAAACGCTGCGAAATCTGGGCATCGACATCGACCCCTACGAAAAGATGGGCAACCTTACCGTTGCCAAGATGCAAATGGTGGAAATCGCCAAAGCCGTTTCGCAGGACGCTTCGATTATCGTTATGGACGAGCCCACCTCGTCGCTGACCAGCACCGAAGTGGCGCAGCTGTTCGGGATGATTCGAAGCCTCCGCGCGAAGGGCGTTTCCATTATCTATATCTCTCATAAAATGGAAGAGATTTTTAAAATCTGCGACGACGTCACGGTCTTCCGCGACGGCCAGATGGTGGGTTCCGACAGCGTCTGCAACATGGACGTTACCAAGCTCATCCACCTCATGGTCGGCCGCGATCTGGACGCGATGTTCCCCAAGGTCGTCTGCCCGATTACGGACGTGGTCATGGAAGTTCGCGGCCTTGCTTCCGGAACGCGTTTCAGCGGCGTTAACTTCGATCTGCGCAAAGGCGAAATCCTCGGTTTTGCGGGTCTCGTCGGCGCGGGGCGCACGGAGGTGCTCGAAACGCTTTTCGGCCTGCGTCCACGTACCGCGGGAACCATCGCGATTCATGGCAAGGAAGCCCATATCCACCGTCCTTCGGACGCGCTGAAATTCGGCATGGCCATGCTTACGGAAGACCGCAGAGGCACGGGCATCATTCCCGTTTCGAGCGTTGCCAACAACATTGTGGTTGCAAACCTCAAGCGCTACGTCAAGAAAACAGGGTTCATCAACCACCGGAAGATCGCCAGCGACGCAAGGGAGTACATTCACAAAATCGAAATCAAAACTCCGTCCCAGGACGCGCTGGTGCAGGATCTCTCCGGCGGCAACCAGCAGAAAGTGCTCGTGGCCCGCTGGCTGCTCACCGAGCCCGAAATCCTGTTTGTGGACGAGCCCACGCGCGGCATCGACGTTGGCGCTAAAGCGGAAATTCACGCGCTGATTACCAAGATGGCCGGCGAAGGCAAGGCAATTATCATGGTGTCCTCGGAAATGCCAGAAATCCTCGGCATGTGCGACCGCATTCTCGTGATGCACGAAGGCCGCCAGACGGGCATCATCGACCGCTGCGACGCGACGCAGGAACGTATTATGGAATACGCCACCAGCGACGTGGAGCACAGCGTTAACCAATTCGACGCGATTTGATTTTTTAGGAGGATTATCGTATGGAAGCCAAAGCATCCATGAGAAGGCAATTCAACGCGAAAACATTTCTCGGCAAGTACGCCATGTATTTGATCCTGGTCGGGCTTATTGCGATCTTCGGATTCATCGAACCGGCGTTCTTTACGGGAAGGAACTTTGTAAACATCCTGACTTCGGAATCGAGTCGCGGCCTGCTGGCGCTGGGCGTTGCGTTATGCATCATCTCCCGCGGCTTCGACCTTTCGCTCGTCTCGGTCATGGCGGTTTCGTCCGTCTTTGCCGCGTCGCTCGTGCAGAAGCTCACCTATTCCACGCTGATTCTGCCGGGCCTCGTCAACCTGCCTCCCATCCCCGCGTGGGTCGCGTTTCTGGTTGGCATTCTGGTTGGCACGTCGTTCGGCCTGATCAACGGTTTACTCATCGCGTATACCAAGATTCACCCCTTTATCGCGACGTTGGGTTCCATGACCGTTGCCCGCGGCGTAGCGCTTCTGTTCACCAACGCTTACCCCGTGCCGATGCTGCGGGAAGATTTCACCAAGATCGGCCAGGGCACGCTGTTCGGATTCCTGCCGAATATCGTCTGCGTGTTCCTCGCTATGACGATCATTGCCAACATCCTGCTCAACCATACGCGCTTTGGTAAAAACCTCTTCGCGGTCGGCGGAAACGTAGATGCCGCGCGCGCCAGCGGCATCAACGTGGAACGCACGCTGGTTGCGGCCTACTGCTGGTCCTCGTTCTGCGCGGCTCTCGCGGGCGTCATGGTCACGGCGCGCAGCGCCAGCGGCATTGCCTCCCTCGGCGACGGCTACGAGCTGGATGGCATCGCGGCGGCCACCGTCGGCGGTGTGTCCCAGACCGGCGGCGTCGGCTCCATCGTCGGCTGCATCGGCGGTATTCTGGTGCTCGGCGTCATCAACAACGGCCTTCTGATTACGGGCGTTTCGCCGTACCTGCAGAAGATCATCAAGGGCGTTATCATCGTGGTCGCCGTGGTGTTCGACATGAGAAAGGTTGCCCGCAAGAGATAACAGCTCAAGCAATTCCTTGCAGAGTGCCGTCATTTGCGGCCGCGCTGCAGAATTTATTCAAACTGATTCGGATGGTTTCATTTCTCCTCCTGCACCGTTTGCAGCCGCTTTGAACAAGCGGCTGCAAACGGTAATGCTTCTTCTCGGTTCGTTCGTCTGTTCGTTTTCAATCCAGCATCTCCCATTACTTTGAAAGATAAAGCGCAAACGCGTTAAAAACAATATAGATTTTTCATTTCATCCATCAAACGGAGGGACATTTTATATGAAGATCTGCTTCAATCAGGCCACAACCATGAAACACTCCACGCTGGAAACCGATTTGGCGTACTGCGAAAAGTACCATTACGACCTCATCGAAATCCGGCTGGACAAGCTGCACGACTATTTAACGCGCCACACGCTCGGCGAATTGAAGGCGTTCTTCGATTCGCACACTATTAAGCCATTTGCGTTCAACGCGCTGGAGTTCATCAACTTCCGCGACCAGAAAGGCTTTGAAGACATCATGCGCGGGCTACAGTTCTGCTGCGAAGCCGGCCACATCATCGGCTGTAAGCGGGTCGTTATCGTGCCAACGTTCGACGTCGGCAACAAGACGATTCCCGAGATCCGCGAAGAATGCGTCCGCGTGATCAACATTATGGCGGACTATGCCGAATCCCGCGGCATGACGCTGGCCTTCGAATTCGTCGGCTACCCGAACTGCTCGGTCAATACCTTTGGCCAGGCATACGATATCGTCAAAGCCGTGGATCGCAAGAGCGTCGGCGTCGTGCTGGACTGTTTCCATTTCCACGCCATGGGCTCGCGCTTCGAGCACCTCGAAGCGGCGGACGCAAGCAAGATTTTCATTCTGCATCTGGACGATTCGGAAGACCTGCCCGTCGGCGCCGCGCGGGACAACAACCGCCTCATGCCCGGCGAAGGCGCGGTCGATCTGCCGCGCATCCTCTCAACGCTCAAACGCCTTGGCTACGACAGCATGATTTCCATCGAGCTGTTCCGTCCGGAATACTGGGATTGGCCGGATGAGGAGAACATCCGCGTGAGCTACGAAAAGACCTGCGAAACGATCAAACCGTACTTCCCCATCGGCTAAGCTGCGATTTCGCGGGCGGTCTGCGTGCAGCAGAGTAAGATTTCGACTGCCGGACTGGTAAACTGCATCAAAACTTATCAAAAAGATCAGTGCAATTTACCCAGAACGCTGTTATAATGGCACTAATGCTGTTTTTTGCGTTCCGCAAAACAAAAGCACTCATCCGGCGGCAGCGAAGGCACATTTCCCCCACCGCTCGTGCGTCAACAGGAAAGGAACTACCCGCGTGCGACTTGATCGACTAAACGACATGGAACAATACGTGCTGGATCACGGCTCTTCCTCTCTGGAGGAACTCTGCCAGCACTTTGCCGTATCCATGAATACCGTGCGCAGGGACATTGCGGACCTGCTGCAGCGAGGGCATCTCAAAAAGGTGTACGGCGGCGTTTCCGCGGGCAACCGCCCGCCGTCCGTAATCCCGATTTCCGAGCGCTCCATCCGCAACGACCGCGCCAAGCAGGCCATCGGCAAGCTCGCGGCTTCGCTTGTGCAGGACAACATGAGCATTTTTCTCGATTCCGGCTCGACCACGATGCGGATTTTGCCGTACCTTGCCGATAAGCAGAACGTCACCGTGATTACGCACAGCCTCATGGCGCTGTACGAAGCGGCCAAGTACCCTTCCCTGCACGTCATCGCGCTGGGCGGCATGTACAACTGGGTCACTTCGTCGTTTGTCGGCGCGAACACGCTCGACGAGCTCTCCAAGATGGCGATCAACCTCGTGTTCCTCGCTTCCACGGGCGTCACGATCGAGCGCGGACTGACCAACACGACCTACTTCGAGGTCGAGGTCAAGCAAACGGTCGCGCGCCAGAACAAGAACCTCGTTTTAATGGCGGATCACACCAAGTTCGGTCACGACGCGCTTTTGACCTTCTGCAACTTTGAAGACCTCAGCGCCGTGGTGACGGATCAGGCTCTGCCCGAGGAATACAACGCGGTGATTGCGCAGCACGGCATCCGCCTTTTAACCCCGGAGGCGGGCGAGCTGGATTGACAAAACAATAATCGCATACCAACCACAAGCCCCCTGCTGAAACAGCGCGGGGGCTTTTTCGTCCCTTTTTTAAACAGGATATCGTTCCAGCAGGATCAGCCCCATACGGATGACCGCCTCCGCTTCCTCCGGCCTGTCGATATAAAAGTTTTCCAGTCGGACTTTCACAGAATCCGGCGTGCTCTCGAAGTAGAGCTTCATCTTACCGCTCCAGCAGGCAATCTCCGGCTGAAGCCGCTCGATCACGCGCTGCGCGCTGCCCGCTTCCGGTTCAAACGCGAGGCAGGCCATACCGCCCTGCGTAAACGCCGTGCGCACGCTGCTCAATTGCGACAGGCTGTCTCGAAAAACAATCCGCAGCGCGGAGACCGCGGACTGACGAACCATTTCCGGCAGTTCCTCGAAGGGAATGCTGGACGCGGCGTACTGCAGCGCGAACGTCCTGCGTTCGGGGTCGCGGCGTCTGGTTCGAAACTCGGACTCCTGCAACCATTCCGAGCTCGTCGATGATTTGGATTTGCAGACGTACAGCTCCCAATCGTCCCGTTTCAACGAATAGCCCTCATCGTCATATTCGCTCCAGGCGCCGAATTGGTAACCTTTCTCTTCCCAGTAGCGACGAAAGGCTTCTTTCTTTTCGCGTTTGTACCGGTCGTACCGCACGGAAATTACGCCGTATATGATAAAAATCACGGCGGACACGATAAGAACGCTCATTCCCGCGCTCATAGCTGCATCTCCTCTGCTTGATTTGCCGGTTAAGCCTGACTGCAGCTTCATCATACCCAAAATGCGCCCCCGCTACAATACGGATTTGTGCGTGGGCTTTGACTGATTCATTTATCCGTGCGGAAATTTGATAAAATCTCTGTTTGTGTGCAAATTGCTTACCGATTGCACAAATTTGGCGCGTATACTCGAATCAGAAGCCGGGTAATCAATCTCTCAAGTCCGTTCATGAGGAGGCGATGCCGCCATGCAGAAGGTTCGCCGCAACGCGGCGCAATGTGCACTTTAGTTTTCACTTTCATATGAATAAGGAGGAATCAACGCCATGAAACGCTTCTATTTGGTCATCATCGCCATGTTCGCCAGCGCCGCGCTGCTGGGCTGCGCCAAAGCGGAAGAGCCTGCCGCGCCAACCGTAACCCCCACCGCTGCGCCCACCGCAACCCCCTCGCCCACGCCGGAGCCCACGCCGGAGCCGGAAGCGGACTACAGCGCTTACGCAGGACAAAAAGTGCGCGCCGTCGATTACTTGAACGCCGCGCTGGAAAACGAGCGAAATCATCTGAGCGTGTACGGCGATTTTGCCGAAACGGAGAACAACTTTACGCAAAAGGCGCTCATGTACGGCACAAAGCGCAACCTGGTCAAGGACATGAACGAAAACTGGACGGAAAACCCGTATTCCGGCAAGAGCTGCATCCGCTGCGAAGTCGATACCAGCGGGCTGGACTGGGGCGGCTGGCTGTTTTTGAACGGGTACCTGCCCAAGGGCGAAACGGTACCGAAGCTCAACGACGGTTCCCGCACGGGCGAAGGGCTGGATCTGACCGGCGCCACCGCGCTGCGCTTTTACGCCAGAGGCGAAACGGGGAGCGAAATCGTCGAGTTCTTTACGGCGGGGTTCGGTTACGACGGCGAATGGGGCACGCCGCTCGTAGACTTCCCCGACAGTGCAAAGAAGCAGAGCCTCGGCTTTGTACCGCTCTCCACCGAATGGACGGAATACACCATTCCGCTTCGCGATCTGGATTTGAGCAGCATCGTCTGTGGGTTCGGTTATGTCTGCAGCGGCACGCAGACGGGCGAAGCCGCCAACGTGTTTTACCTTGACGACATCCGCTTTGTGGGCAGCATTGACGCGCAAAAGAAAGCGCCGGTTCTGCTGCGCTCCTACGAAACGGACAACGTCTATATTCACAACGCGGCGTTTTCCTATGATAACGCGCTGGTCGCCATGGCCTTCCTCTCCGAGGGGATGCAGCGCGAAGCGAGCCAGATTCTGGACGCGTTCGTCTACGCCGTCGAAAACGACCGCTATCAACCCGGAAGGGTGCGAAACGCCTACGCCGCAGGCAGCATAGAAGCCTTC
>JBDKTD010000052.1:0-15276 GCA_039680365.1 Clostridiaceae bacterium | reverse complement strand
GACGTGGTGGACAAGATGCATATGAACGAAATCACCATCGTGTTCGGCCAGACGGAGGCTTCCCCCGGCTGCACCATGAGCTCGACGGACGACCCGCTGGAGGTGCGCGTTGGAACCGTCGGCCGCGCGCTGCCGGAGATTGAGTGCCGCATTGTCGATCCGGAAACGGGTGAGGAAAAGCCCGTAGGCGAGATTGGCGAGTTCGTTGCGCGCGGCTACAACATCATGAAGGGGTACTACAAGATGCCGGGCGCCACGCGCTCCGCCATCGACCGCGAAGGCTGGCTGCACACGGGAGACCTTGCCTGCGAAACGCCGGAAGGGAACTACCGTATCACAGGACGGCTCAAGGACATGATCATCCGCGGCGGCGAGAACATATACCCCAAGGAGATTGAGGAGTTCCTCTACACGCATCCAAAAATCAAGGACGTGCAGGTCGTTGGCGTGCCGGACGAGCAGTACGGCGAGGAAATCGTCGCCTGCGTCATTCTAAAGGAAGGCGAAACGGCAACGCAAAAGGAGATTCAGGACTTTGTGCGCGCCAGCATGGCCAAGCACAAGGTGCCGCGGTATGTGGAGATGGTGGATTCATTCCCCATGAACGCGGCGGGTAAAATCCTCAAGTACAAGATGCGCGAGGACGCGATTGCCAAGCTCAAGCTCCAGAAAGCCGCGAGCATCGAAACCGCCTGACGAAGCCGTTTCGTCCCGCGAAACCGAAAATTTAGCGTTGACAAAGAGTAAACTGACTGGTAATATACATTACAATTGAATATTATTACAAAGGCTGTGACGAAGACGGACGAAGGCCAGCGCATAAAGAGAGTCGGGGAGGGTGGAATCCCGGCGGCGGCAACTTTCAATCAGTCCCATCCCTTCCGAGCCGAAAACTCCAAAGCGGGGAATCCGCGAGTAGAGCTTTCCGTAGTTGCCGCGTGAAGGCAAAGGGCTTATAGGAGCCTGATGAGTGGCGTTTTAGAACGCAATTTGAGTGGTACCGCGGGCAGGATCAAAACGATCACCCGTCTCAAGAGGAATCTTGGGACGGGTGTTTTTTATTGCCGTCAAAGCCGGTGATATAAAATCCGAAAATCTTGGGACGGGTGTTTTTTATTGCCGCGTACCTGCAAAACTCTTTCGTGATTCACGGCGCAAGCCGTAAAAAAGATTATGGTTCGGCAGCCAATCTGCCGGTAAGGAGGCGCTATGGAAGCGGCAGAACTGAACTCGCAGCTGTTGGAGGTTGCATACCGAATTCGCGAGATGCGGGAAATCTCCGGCTTTACCCGCGAGGAAATGGCGAAAAAAACCGACGTTACTCCCGCGGAGTACGCGGCGTACGAATCTGGACGGGCGGATTTTCCGTTTACGTTTATCCATAAGTGCGCGCTCGCGTTCGGCATTGGCATGTCCGATTTGCTGGAAGGCGACAGCGCGCGGCTCTCTTCCTACACGGTGACGCGAAAAGGCCAGGGTCAGCCCGCCGCCAAGGAGGAAGGCATTGAAATCAACAGCCTCGCTCCGATGTTCCGCAACAAGATTGCCGAGCCGTACTGGGTGCGGTACGACTACTCCGAGTCCCAGCAGAACCGCCCGATCCACCTGACCACGCATAACGGCCAGGAGTTCGACCTCGTGCTGGCGGGTTCGCTTAAGGTGCAGATTGGCGAGCACATCGAAGTGCTCAACGAAGGCGACAGCATCTACTACAACAGCGCCACACCCCACGGTATGCTTGCCGTCGGCGGCAAGGAATGCCTGTTCGTTGCGGTCGTGCTTCCGGGCGAAGGCGCGGAAAACACCGCCGAACTGCACACGAGCATTGTGGAAGCGAGAAAAGCCGAGGACTTCGTCTGCAACCGCTTTACTGACGTGCGCGAGGATGCGGAGGGGCACCTCATGGGCGTTACGTTCCCGAACGCGGAGAAGTTCAATTTCGCGTTCGACATCGTTGACGAAATCGCGAAGAAATCCCCCGACAAGCTCGCCATGCTGCATGTGGATTACGAAGGCGTGGAGCGGCGGTTTACGTTTGAGGACATGATGAAGTCCTCAAACCGCTGCGCAAACTATTTCCGTTCGCTGGGCATAAAGAAGGGCGATAAGGTCATGCTGGTGCTCAAGCGCCATTACCAGTTCTGGTTTGCCATGCTGGCGCTGCATAAAATCGGCGCGGTGGCCATCCCGGCGACGTACCAGCTCGTGGCGCACGACTTTACCTACCGCTACCAATCCGCGGATGTTACCGCCATCGTCTGCACGGCGGATGGCGACGTTGCGGCGCAGGCGGAACTCGGCGAAGAAGGCTGCACGCCGCTCACGGCCCGCGTGCTCGTTGGCGGCAGCCGCGAAGGCTGGCATAGCTTTGACGACGAGTACGCGCGCTTCAGCAGCCGGTTCGAGCGCCCCAAGGACGCGATTCAGGGCGACGACACCATGCTGATGTTCTTTACCTCCGGTACGACCGGCTACCCCAAGATCGCTTCCCACAGCTGCAAATACGCGCTCGGCCACTTCGTGACCGCAAAGTACTGGCACCGCGTCCATTCCGACGGGCTGCATTTGACCATATCCGATACCGGCTGGGGAAAAGCGCTCTGGGGCAAGTTTTACGGGCAATGGCTCTGCGAAGGCGCGGTGGCGACGTTTGAGTTCGAACGCTTCGACGCAAAATACCTCCTGCCGCTGCTGGGCAAACACCATGTGACGACCCTCTGCGCGCCGCCGACAATCTACCGCATGATGATCAAGGAGGACTTGACGCAGTACGATTTTTCCACAATCGTCCATGCCACCACGGCGGGCGAAGCGCTCAACCCCGAAGTGTTTTACCAGTTCGAACAGGCGACGGGGCTCAGGATTATGGAAGGCTTCGGACAGACCGAGACCACGCTGCTCATTGCGTGCCTTGCGGGCATGACGCCAAAGCCCGGCTCCATGGGAAAACCCGTGCCAACCTACGATATCGACCTGCTCACGCCGGAAGGCAAGCGCGCGGAACTCGGCGAACCGGGTGAAATCGTCATCCGGCTCGACAACGGCAATCCCTGCGGACTGTTCCAGGGGTATTACCGGGACGAGGAGCAGACGGCGGAATCCTGCGCCGACGGCGTGTATCACACGGGCGATCTCGCCTGGCGGGATGAGGACGGTTACCTCTGGTACGTGGGCAGAAAGGACGACGTGATCAAATCCTCGGGCTACCGCATTGGACCCTTTGAGATTGAAAACGTCATTATGGAACTGCCGTACGTGCTCGAATGCGGGGTAAGCGGCGCGCCGGACGAAATCCGCGGGCAGGTCATCAAGGCCAGCATCGTGCTCACGAAGGGCGCCGAACCCACCGAAGCGCTCAAAACGGAGATTCAGGAGTACGTTAAAAAGCATACCGCTCCGTATAAATACCCGCGCATCGTGGTCTTCCGCGACGAACTGCCAAAGACCATCTCCGGCAAGATTATGCGCCGCTTGTTGTAATATTGCGGTTTTGCGCGTTCTTTCCGCTCGTTCCGCCGCGCCGCAGACCAATCTGCGGCGCGGCGGAGCCGCAAGCCCGCAAAATCGTGCGGAAAACGGCGACTGCATAATTATTTATCAAAACTACCTTGACAATCATATATGATCTATGGTAATCTGATCAAAATTTGAAAGGCGACGACGGAGAGGATACCGGCAAAGCGCTTTTATAGAGACCCGGCGGCTGGTGAAAGCCGGGAAAGCACAGCAGGGTATTTGTAGCTCCTGAGCCGAAAGGAAGAACGCCGGATTCGTCCGGCAAGTAGAACCTTTCCGTGGGTGCGGCGTTACGGCACAGGGCTTGTTGGAGCCCGTAAGTGGTATCGGCAGCGATGCCGGTGCAATTTGAGTGGTACCGCGGGTAACAGGAACCTGTTTGCTCGTCTCAAAGATGGTCAGATTATATTCGATCATCTATGGGGCGATTTTTTTATACCCCATAGGCCAAGGGAGTAAAAAATGGAAAGCACGACAGGACTGGATCTTCAACTCAAGGAGATGGCCGCGCGCATCCGCGAACTCAGGCGGATCAGCGGACGTACCGCGGCGGAGATGGCGCTCAACACCGGCGTATCGGAGCAGGAGTATATGGCCTGCGAATCCGGCATGCACGATTTGAGCTTTGCGTTCATCTACCGCTGCGCCATGGCGTTTTCGGTCAACGTGACCGACATCATCGAAGGCACGAGCCCGACGCTGAAGGGTTACGCCATCACCCGTGCGGGGGAGGGCGCTCGCATCGAGCAGGCGCACGGCATGGTGTATTATCACCTTGCGGCGCCCTTTCAGAACCGCATCTCCGAGCCGCTGTATGTAGAGTGCGCCTATGTGCCGGAAGCGGAGCAGAAGCGCATTGAGCTGACCAGCCACGAAGGCCAGGAATGCGACCTCGTGATCAGCGGGACTCTCAAGCTGCAGATCGGTTCGCATATCGAAATCTTGCGACCCGGCGACTGCGCCTACTACGACAGCTCGATTCCCCACGGCATGATTGCCGCCGGCGGCGAGGACTGCAAGTTTTACGCCATCGTGCTCAACCCTTCCGCCTATACGGGCGAACGGAGCGAGGCGGAGCTGGTCAACCCCGGCTGGAGCACCGAAGCGCCGGAAGAGGCGGAAGAAGAGCGGATTTACAGCCGTTTTCTCCAGACCGAAATCGACGAGTTCGGATATCTGCAGTCGATCCGCTTTATTGGCGAAGAGCGCTTTAACTTTGCGTTCGACATCGTGGACGGGCTTGCCGAATCCAAGCCGGACAAGCTCGCCATGCTGCATATTGCCCGGGACGGCACGGAGCGCCGGTTTACGTTTGCGGATATGAAGCGCGCGTCGAACCAGTGCGCCAACTACTTTAAATCCCTCGGCATCAAGAAGGGCGACCGGGTGCTGCTGGTGCTCAAACGCCATTACCAGTTCTGGTTTGCGCTTCTCGGCCTGCATAAGATCGGCGCCATCGGCATTCCCGCCACCTACCTTTTGCAGGAGCACGATTATGCCTACCGCTTCGAAAAAGCGGGCGTGAGCGCGCTCATCTGCACGGCGGACTCGGACGCGGCGGAGATTGCCGACCTTGCGGCAGCGAGTTTCGCGGGGCTGAAGAATAAAATCCTCGTGGGCGGCAAGCGCGAAGGCTGGCACGACTTTGACGAGGAGTACCCGCTCTTCAGCGGCAGGTTCCAGCGCGGGGACGACGCGCCCTGCGGAAGCGACCTCATGCTGATGTTCTTTACCTCCGGCACGACGGGACAACCCAAGCTCGCGGCGCATAACTATAAATATCCGCTGGGGCACTTTATCACCGCGCACGAATGGCAGTGCGCAGACCCGAACGGCCTGCACCTGACCATCTCCGACACGGGCTGGGCAAAGGCTATGTGGGGCAAGCTCTACGGGCAATGGCTCAGCGAGGCAGCGATCTTTGTTTACGACTTTGACCGCTTCGACGCGGCGGATATTCTGCCGATGTTCGCCAAGTACAGCATCACCTCGTTTTGCGCACCGCCGACGATGTACCGCATGCTCATTAAGGAAGACCTTTCGCACTACGACCTTTCGAGCGTGAAGCACGCGACCATTGCGGGCGAAGCGCTCAACCCCGAAGTCTTCCGCCAGATGGAGAAGTCCACGGGGCTGCAGCTCATGGAAGGGTTCGGTCAAAGCGAGACAACGCTTGTGATCGGCAACCTCCGCGGAGGCGCGCATAAGGTCGGCTCCATGGGCAAGCCCGTTGCACTCTACGACGTGGATATCGTCGATCCGGAAGGCAACAGCGTTGAAACCGGAACCAACGGCGAAATCGTGATTCGCCTCGAAAACGGCGAGCCCTGCGGGCTGGTTGCGGAGTACTATAACGACGAGGAAGCGACCAAAGAGTCCAAGCGCGGCAACATGTACCATACGGGCGATCTCGCCTGGAAGGATGAGGACGGCTATTACTGGTACGTCGGGCGCGCGGACGATTTAATCAAGTCCTCCGGCTACCGCATCGGGCCGTTCGAAATCGAGAGCGTGATTATGGAGCTGCCATACGTGCTCGAATGCGGGGTTTCCGGCGCGCCGGACGATATCCGCGGGCAGGTCATCAAGGCCAGCATCGTGCTCACCAATGGGACGGAAGGCACAGAAGCGCTCAAAGAAGAGATTCAGGAGTATGTGAAAGCACATACCGCTCCTTATAAATACCCGCGTATCGTGGAATTCCGCGAGTCGCTACCCAAGACCACGAGCGGAAAGATCATGCGCAGACTGCTGTAGAAAAGTTACGGCAGTATATCCCTCAAAGGGCGAGGGCATCCGAACTGGCGAAGGAGAACGGAAGTTTTGAACGCAAAGCGCGTAACGGTGTTTACCGGCCACTACGGAAGCGGCAAAACGAGCCTGGCCGTCAACTGGGCGCTGAGGCTCAGCGAAAGCGGACGAGCGGTCACGGTTGCCGATCTCGACATCGTGAACCCGTATTTCCGCACCACCGACCGCAGACGCGAACTGGAAGCGCGCGGCATCAAGCTGATCGCTTCTCCGTTTGCCAACAGCAACCTCGATTTGCCCGCACTGCCCGCCGAACTCTACGCGGCGGTGGAGGACCGGGAAGGGTACGCGGTGCTGGACGTTGGCGGGGACGACCGTGGCGCGGTCGCGCTGGGACGGTATGTACCGTTCATTCAGGCGGAGGGCGATTACGAAATGCTCTTTGTTGTCAACTTCTGCCGCCCGCTGACCCGAACCGCTTTCGACGCGCTTGGCGTGCTCAGAGAAGTGGAAGCCGCCTGCGGGCTAACCGCCACGGCGCTGGTCAACAACAGCAACCTCGGCCGGGAAACGACCGCGGATACGGTTTTGAGCACTCTAGAACGTATGCGAGAGCTTTCCGACCTTGCAAACCTGCCCGTCAAGATGACGGCGGCCAGCCGGGAGCTAGCCGAGCAGCTGAACGGAAGCATCGAAAACCTGTTTTTGATGGATTTATAAAAGCAAACGGCGATTGTTTCAAAACGAACACCCGCCGCGGAACGCACAGGAAGGAACAAAGCAAGACATGGCAAAACTGACGTTTGAAACGGATCTCTGCAAGGGCTGCGGTCTCTGCGTAGACGCCTGCCCGAAGCAGATCCTCAAAATCGATCGCGAAACGATCAACCAAAAGGGGCACTCGCCCGCCAAGATGACGGACGAATCCGCCTGCACAGGCTGCGCTTCGTGCGCAATGATGTGCCCCGACTGCGTGATCACGGTGGAAAGGTAAGGAAACAGGAAGTGTCCGAAAAAGTACTGATGAAGGGGAACGAAGCCATCGCCGAAGCGGCCATTCAGGCGGGATGCCGCCACTACTTCGGCTACCCGATTACGCCGCAGACGGAAATTGCGGCGTATATGGCAAAGCGCATGCCCAAGATGGGCGGCGTGTTTCTGCAGGCGGAGAGCGAAATTGCCGCCATCAACATGGTTTACGGCGTGTCCGCCTCCGGCAGGCGCGTGATGACGTCTTCCTCCAGCCCCGGAATCTCACTCAAGAGCGAAGGCATTTCGTACCTCGCGGGCAGCGATCTCCCCGCGCTGATTGTCAACGTCCAGCGCGGCGGCCCGGGCCTTGGCGGCATACAGCCCTCGCAGGCGGACTATTTTCAGGCAACGCGCGGCGGCGGCCACGGGGACTATCACCTCATCGTGCTCGCGCCCGCGTCCGTGCAGGAGATGGCGAGCTTGACCGTTTTGGGGTTCGACCTTGCGGATCAGTATTCCATGCCCGCCATGATCCTTGCCGATGGCACGATCGGGCAGATGATGGAGCCCGTCGCGCTGGAGACGAGCGAACCCAAGAAGTTTGATAAGCCCTGGGCGCTGACCGGCACGAAACTGGAACGCAAACACAACGTCGTGACCTCCCTCTACCTTCAGCCGGAAGAGCTGGAGCGCACGAATTTTGCAAGATACGCGCGCTATGCCGAGATTGAAGCAAAAGAGCCTCGTTTTGAGTCGTACCTAATGGACGACGCGGAAATCTGCCTGGTTGCGTACGGCATCGCGGCGCGCGTTTCCCGCAACGCTGTGGACGCCGCCCGCGAAAAGGGCATTCGCGCGGGGCTGATCCGCCCCATCACGCTCTGGCCGTTCCCCAAACAGGCCATGCAAACCGCCGCAAAGCAGGTCAAGGCGTTTCTCTCCGTCGAGCTCTCGATGGGGCAGATGATCGAAGATATCGAGCTTTCGATTCGCTGCTCCAAGCCGGTGACGCTGATCAACCGCGTGGGCGGCATGATCCCCTCGCCGGAGCAGGTGCTTGCGGGCATCGAACGGGCATCTGTTTTAGATCAGCAAGCCGGAGGTGAGCAGAAATGATCGTTTCAAAACGTCCGGATTCCCTTTTGCCCGTGGCGACGCATTACTGCCCGGGCTGCACGCACGGCATTATCCACCGCCTCGTGGCGGAGGCTATCGATACGCTCGGCATTGAAGGCAGAACCATCGGGGTAGCGCCCGTGGGCTGCTCGGTGCTGGCTTATAACTACTTTGCCTGCGATATGATCGAAGCCGCGCACGGGCGCGCGCCCGCCGTGGCGACGGGGCTCAAGCGCGCCGACCCGAACACGATTATCTTTTCGTATCAGGGCGACGGCGACCTTGCGAGCATCGGCATGGCGGAAACCGTCCACGCCGCCGCGCGCAACGAAAACATCACCGTCATCTTTGTCAACAACGCCATCTACGGCATGACCGGCGGGCAGATGGCGCCGACTTCGCTGCCCGGTCAGGTTACGCAGACTTCGCCTTACGGACGCGACGTCACGCAGTGCGGCTACCCGATTCGCGTCTGCGAAATGCTCTCCCAGCTGGAGGGGCCGGAATACCTTGAGCGCGTGACCGTTAACAGCGTTAAAACCGTCCGCGCCGCGAAAAAAGCCATTGAAAAGGAGTTTCGCAATCAAATCGAAGGCAAGGGCTTTTCGCTCATCGAAGTGCTCTCCGCCTGCCCGACCAACTGGGGCATGACCCCGCAGGATGCGCTCCAGTGGATTGACGACAAAATGATTCCGTACTATCCGCTCGGCGTGTATAAAGACCGCAGCGGAAAGGGGGCGTAAGCGGATGGAACAGCAATCGAACAAAAAAGCCTCCGCCATGCAGGTTCTCTTTGCCGGTTTCGGCGGTCAGGGCGTCTTGTTTGCGGGCAAGTTTTTAGCGTATCTCGGCCTCATCGGCGAGCGTCAGGTGAGCTGGCTGCCTTCCTACGGGCCGGAGATGCGCGGCGGCACCGCCAACTGCAGCGTTATCCTCAGCGACGTCCCCATCGGCTCGCCCATCGTCTCCGAGCCGGACTGCCTGATTGCCATGAACCTGCCGTCGTTTCAGAAGTACCAAAGTAAAGTCAAGAGCGGCGGCGTGATCATTCTGGACGCCTCGCTGATTAGCGGCCAGACACTGCGCAGCGATTTGACCGTTTATTCCGTGCCCGCGACTCAGATGGCCGCGGAACACGGGCTGGAAGGGCTGAGTAACATGATCCTGCTGGGGAAATTCCTGCAGGCGTGTCTGCCGGGGGAATCCGCTCTGATGGAAAAAGCGCTGCTGAAGGTCGTCCCCGCAAAGAAGGAACACCTGCTGGACGCCAACCGAACCGCACTGTCGCTTGGGCAGTCGTACGAGGGGTAAGAAGAACATGCGGATTTGCTGCGTACAGATGGATATGCTTCCCGCCGAGCCGGACTATAACTTTCTTCACGCGGAAGAACTGATTCGCCGTACGGTAAAAAGTGAGCATCCGGACGTGGTCGTCCTGCCGGAAACCTGGAACACGGGCTTTGCGCCGGGTCAAATCGACCCCGCCCTCGCGGACGAGGACGGCGAGCGCACGAGAAGCACCTTCTCCGCGCTGGCAAAGGAACTCGGCGTCAACATCGTTGCCGGGAGTGTTGCAAACCGCCGTGGCGGCAAGCTCTACAACACCGCGTACGTCTTCGACCGCGCGGGAGACTGCCTTGCCGTGTACGACAAGACGCATCTCTTTTCGCCGATGGGCGAGGACAAGGCGTTTACAAAAGGCGATTCGCTCGCGCGGTTTTCGCTGGACGGCGCAAGCTGCGCGCTGATTATCTGTTACGATCTGCGCTTTCCGGAACTCGTGCGCACGCTGGCGCTGCCGGGGCTGGACATTCTGTTTGTCGTTTCTCAGTGGCCGGACAAACGGATTGCGCACCTGAACGTACTCAGCAAGGCGCGCGCTATTGAAAACCAGATGTTCGTCGCCCTCTGCAACTCCTGCGGAGAGGCGTTCGGCACGCGCTACGGCGGCCATTCCGCCGTAATCGATCCCTGGGGCGAGGTGCTGGCGCAGGCGGGCGAAGCGGAAGAGATTCTCGCGGCCGAAGCCGACCTTTCCGTTTTAAGCGAGATTCGCGGTTCGATTCCGGTCTTTTGCGACCGGCGCGCGGAGCTCTACGAACTGGATGAATAAGTTTATTTTATAAGGACTAGAGGTAGAACAGCATGACTTACGATTTTTCGATCACGCGCAACCCGAACCCGAAGCAGAAACCGGATCAGGATCATCTGGTGTTCGGCCAGCATTTCTCCGACCACATGTTCGTCATGGACTACGACGAGGGTCAGGGCTGGCACGACGGGCGGATTATCCCTTACGGCGATATCTCCATCGACCCGGCAAGCTGCGTGCTGCACTACGCGCAGATGATGTTTGAAGGTATGAAGGCTTATAAAACCGCGGACGGGCATGTTCAGCTCTTCCGCCCCTATATGAACGCCCAACGCCTCAACCGCACCAACGAGCGCATGTGCATGCCGCCCATGGACGAAGAGCTCTTCGTTGCGGCGGTCAAGGCCGTTGTCAGCGTGGATATCGACTGGGTGCCCAGCAAGCCTTATACGTCGCTCTACGTGCGCCCGTTTATCATTTCGGACGAGGTCTCCTTCAGCGTTCTGCCCGCCAAGCACTACCGCTTTATGATCATCCTCTGCCCCAGCGGCCCGTACTACGCGGCGAACATGGGCAAGCTCTCCGCCACGCGCATCTATGTGGAGGACGAGTTCATCCGCGCGGCGCAGGGCGGTACCGGCTTTGCCAAGGTGGGCGGCAACTACGCGGGCGGCATGAAGGCCAGCCAGAAAGCGCAGGCCTACCACTGCAAGGACGTTCTGTGGCTGGACGCGCAGGAGCACAAGTATGTGGAAGAAATCGGCACCTCCAACGCGTTTTTCAAGATTGGCGACGAGGTGATTACGGCTCCCTTAGGCGGCACGATTCTGCCCGGCATCACGCGCGACAGCGTCATTACCCTGCTGGGCGAATGGGGCATCCCGGTCAGCCAGCGGAAGCTTTCGCTGAACGAGCTGTTTGACGCCGCCAAGGCGGGCACGCTCAAGGAAGTGTTTGCAACCGGCACGGCGGCGGTCATTTCGCCCATCGGCACGCTCTGCTACAAGGGCGACGACTACGCCATCAACAACAATGAAGTCGGCTCGCTTTCCCAGAAGCTCTACGACACGCTCAGCGGCATCCAGACCGGCAAACTGCCGGATACGCGCGGCTGGGTCGAGCGCGTGAGCTGAACGCGTATAACGCAGAAATGTGCGTCCAAAGTATATCATATACTATTGACACCCACTGAAAAGAGTGTTAGAGTAAACGAAATTACAGGATTCGTTATCAACCGCACCTGCGGGAGAAGTCGAAATCCAAAACAACGCGAAGACGGAAACCAGTACTCGCCCAAACACTTTGCAAAGAGAGCCGCCAGCCGGTGAAATGGCGGTCAAAGAGGGGACGGGGAATTCCTTCCCGAGCGGCTTGCTGACCAGACAGAGTAGGCAAAGACGGGTGCGCCCGATACAGCGCCGTGGGTATGAGTGCGTATCCATACGAGGCCGCATCGGCAACGGTTGCGGCGAACAGAGGTGGTACCACGGGATTACGCCCGTCCTCTGCTGGAGACAGCGGCGGACGGGTTTTTTTAATATCCGCCGCGGACCCGGCAGCGCAAAGAACGGGTAACTTGCGGGCGGAGCCACTTCGCCCGTACGAATAAGGAGATTACGAGCGATGGAACACTATTACCAGCGGGAGATTGAAACCGCCCCGCGCGAGACGATCCGCGCGCTGCAGACCGAACGGCTGATTGCCACCGTGCGGCGCGTTTACGACTACGTCCCGCACTATCAAAATCGCATGGACGAGGCGGGCGTTACGCCGGCGGATATCCAGACCCTGGACGACCTCAAAAAGCTCCCGTTCACCTATAAACAGGATCTGCGGGACACCTACCCCTACGGCATGTTCGCCGTACCGATAAAGGACGTCGTCCGCCTGCACGCTTCTTCCGGCACGACCGGCAAGCAGATCGTGGTGGGCTACACCAAGCAGGACCTCGACGTCTGGGCGGACTGCTGCGCGCGCTCTATCTATGCCGCGGGCGGCGGGCCGGAGGATATCATCCACGTTTCCTATGGTTACGGGCTGTTCACGGGCGGGCTTGGCATGGACGGGGCGGCGCTGAAAGTGGGCGCCACGACCATACCGGTTTCGAGCGGCAACACGCAGCGGCAGATTACGATTCTCAAGGATTTCGGCTCGACCATCCTCTGCTGCACGCCGTCCTACGCGCTGCACATGGCGGAAGTCTTACGCGAAAGCGGGCTGAGCAAGGACGATCTTTCGCTCAAGGCGGGGATCTTTGGTGCGGAACCCTGGACGAACGAAATGCGCAAGCAGATCGAAGACCAGCTTGGCATTAAGGCGTTCGATATCTACGGGCTAACGGAGATCATCGGCCCGGGCGTTGGGTTTGAATGTTCCGAGCAAACGGGCATGCACGTCAACGAAGACCACTTCCTCATCGAAGTGATCGATCCGGACACGGGAGAAGTCCTGCCGGACGGCACGCAGGGCGAAATCGTGTTTTCCTGCATCACGAAGCAAGCTTTCCCGATTTTGCGCTACCGCACGCGGGATATCGGCGTGATTACCCGCAAGCCCTGCTCCTGCGGGCGTACGCTGGTCAAGATGACAAAACCCAGAGGGCGCACGGACGATATGCTGATCGTGCGCGGGGTCAACGTGTTCCCCTCGCAGATCGAAACGGTGCTGCTGGAAAAAGGCTATTCCGCGAACTACCGCATCGTTGTCGACCGCTCGGCCAACATCGACTCCATCGAGGTTGAGGTCGAGATCAGCGGCGAGCTGATGAGCGATACGGTGCGCGGCATCGACCGCATGGAGCGCGAGCTGGAAGCGGCGCTCGGGTCGCTTCTGGGCATTGCCGCAAAAGTAAAGCTGCTGGAACCCAACACGATTGAGCGCTCCATCGGCAAGGCGGTTCGCGTGGTGGACAAGCGCAAACTGCTCGACTAGGCACACGCAAGAGGACATAAAAGGAGGCAAATTCGATGGTGCAACAGATTTCGGTCTTTATTCAAAACGAGCCGGGCAAGCTGGCGCTGCTCACCAGCGCGCTGGCCAAGGGCGGCATCGACATCCGCGCGCTCTCCATTGCGGACACGACGGATTTTGGCATCCTCAGAATGCTCGTCAACAACGCGGCGTTGGCCAAGAACATCCTCGAAAAGCAGCACTATGCCGTGGGTATTACGCCCGTGACGGTCGTCGCCGTGCCGGACGTGCCGGGCGGGCTGGCAAAGGTATTAACGCTGCTCTCCGACGGTGGAATCGACATTGAGTACATGTACTCGCTCATCGGCAGGGGCGAGGACAAAGCGTATATGGTCTTTCGCATCTCCGACGAGCCGAAGCTCGTTGAACTTTTAAGCGTGCACGGCATTTCAGCGGTCACGCAGGAAGAGCTGGGCATTCGCTGAGCAAATAACCTTGCGGGTGCAATAGGATTTTTTCGAAACGATGAGGTACAGCAAATGAAGGAATTGAATCGAACCGCAGAGCGGTTTACGGACTCCGTTATCCGGCGCATGACGCGCCTTGCCTATCAGTACGATGCGATCAACCTTGCCCAGGGTTTTCCGGACTTCGACCCGCCCACGGAGATCACCGACCGCCTTGCGGAGATCAGCGGCGTTGGCCCGCACCATTACGCCATCACGATGGGCGCGCCGAACTTTAGACAGGCGCTTGCCAAAAAGTGCGGGCGGTGCATGGGGCGCGCGCTCGATCCGGATACCGAAATGGTGGTCACCATCGGCTCGACGGAGGCAATGGTGGATACGCTGTTTGCCATAACGAATCCCGGCGACAAGATCATTCTGTTCTCGCCGTACTTCGAAAACTACACCGCGCAGATTCTGATGGTCGGCTGCGAGGCGGTGTTCGTGCCGCTCGCGCCGCCCGCGTTCGGGTTCGACCCCAACGTGCTGGAGGACGCGTTCAAGCAGAACGCCAAAGCGATTTTAATCTGCAACCCCTCCAACCCAAGCGGCAAGGTTTTTTCGCCGGAAGAGCTCAGAATCATTGCCGAACTGGCGGTTCGCTACGACACGTATGTGATTATGGACGAAGTCTATGAGCACATCATCTACGCGCCGTACAAGCACACCTATATGAACAGCCTGCCCGGCATGTGGGAGCGGACAATCTCCTGCAGCTCGCTTTCCAAGACGTACTCCATCACCGGCTGGCGGCTTGGCTACGCCATTGCGCCAAAGCCGATTATGGACCGCATCAAGCAGTATCATGACTTCAAAGCCGTGGGCGCGGCCGCCATCCTCATGGAAGCGGCGATCGTGGGTCTGGAGATGTCGGAGAGCTACTACGACGGGCTTAGCGCGCACTATGCGCACATGAAGGAACTCTTTACGGGCGGGCTGAAGTCCATCGGCATTCCGTTTACCGACCCGCAGGGCGCGTACTTTGTACTCGCGGATATCGCGCCGTATCTCAAACCCGGCCAGACCGACGTTTCCTTCTGCGAGGAAATGACGCGGAAAGTCGGCGTTGCCTGCGTACCCGGCACGTCGTTCTTTAAGGAGAAGGTCAACCACATCGTGCGCCTGCACTTTGCCAAAAAGGACGAAACCCTGATTGCGGCGCTCGACCGCCTCAGCGACATCAAGGCAAAGCTGAGCTAGACAAGACCCCGCTTGACACGAGCGGCACGCAAGACTATACTGTAGAAAATTTCACCCAACAGGAGCGAAACCCGTGCTTACTTTCGTCCTCGAACAGGATATGGATCGATAGCACTTGAGCCGCGGAGAACCCCGCAGGCGCAAGTGCTTGAAACGAGCCGTGCCCGCTAGAGGTGATCCAACCGCGTTATTGCATGTTGGGGGAACACACCA
>JBDKTD010000215.1:0-11249 GCA_039680365.1 Clostridiaceae bacterium | reverse complement strand
TCGTCGTTTTTTCCTGTTCGCTCATTACTCGTAGTACCTCCCTAATCATCCGGTCCGGCGTCGATGCGCCCGCAACAATACCTATTATATCATCGGATGGTAATTTATCAAGAAAAAGTTTATCAATAGACTCGATGTTTTGCGTCATAATACAATGTTTTATGCAGAGTTCATACAGCTATTGCGTGTTTTCACTCGATTTCGAACCCAGCACAAACATGCGGCTGCTCTGCTTTGCAATCTCAACCGCCTCGCTCTGGCGCGCGCGGGTCGTATCGCATATTGTATTGTATACCGCAAGATCGCCGACGCGCTTTTTGAGCGTATCCCGAATCGCAAAAAACGTCTCTTCCGGCAGCGTGGTTTGTGAAACGAGAACCGCAAACTGCGCAAACGGCGCCATCTTTGCGTCCTCCGCGCTCTGCAGAACGACCGCTTCTTCCCCCGCCCAGCCGCAGATGCCAACAACTTCCGGGTGCTGTGGTTTTCCAGCGATAAAGACCTTGCGGCCTTCGCTTGCCGCCTTCTGAACGATGGCGTGAATTCGTTTGACGAACGGGCAGGTTGCGTCCTCCAGCTTTAGATCCAAAGCGCGTGCCTGCTCGTAAACAGCGGGCGGCGCGCCGTGCGCGCGAATAATCAGCGTATCCCCCGCTTTCAAAGCGGAAATGTCGCTAATAGAATGCACGCCCTTCTGCTCGAGTTCGGAAACGACTTCCTCATTATGGATGATGTTACCATAGGTATAAACGCTCCCGCGTTCGCCGGCCAGCGCTTCGGCCATATCGACCGCACGGCGAACGCCAAAGCAGAATCCGCTGTTTTTTGCTAATAATACTCTCATTTATTTCAGTTCCAGCTCCATTTCATTTTTCAGCGCCTGCATCCGGTCGCGAATGGACTCCGTCACGGCGTCCACGCCGCGCCCCGCGCGCGCCTCGGCAATTTGATTCACGTCGATTGCTTCGCCCACGATCATACGGATCTTTTTGTGTTTCTTCCAGTCCGGGTCGGCATAAACCGGGATGATCGGCGCGTTGCAGCGGAGCGCAAGAAACGCCGCTCCCTTTTCAAACGTATCCAGTTCCCCCGTCATCGACCTGCGCCCCTCCGGAAAGATGCCGAAGATGCGCCCGCGCTCCAAAACGGTCATCGCCTGCTTGAGTGAAACCATGTCCGCGTGCTTGCGATAAACGGGAAACGCGAGCAGTCCTCTGAGCACAAAGCTCTTCAACGGTGTGTTGAACAGCTCCTGTTTAGCCATAAAGTGTACCGGACGCGGCGCTACCATGCCAAGGCGTATGGGGTCGCTCAGCGAAAAATGGTTTGAAATGATGATTCCTCGCCCGTGAAAGAATAGCCTGCCGAAGTTTTTAATGTTCGGCATCATAAACAGCCAGAAGAACGGGGTGAGCAGATATTTAAAGAAAATGTAGATCATGGATCAGAGCGCTTCTTTCTTTTTTATTGCGTCGAGAACCAGTTCGAGCGCCTGCTCGATGCCGAGTTCGCTGGTATCAACGAGCAGAGCGTCCTCGGTTTTTCGCAGCGGCATATAGGGGCGCGTGCTGTCCTGATGGTCGCGCGCGCGGATTTCGCCCAACACATGCTCATAGGTCTCTTCCGTATTTCCGCGGGCGCGCAGTTCCTTGAGTCTGCGCTCGGCGCGCACTTCGGCGGAAGCGGTCACGTAAAACTTATGCTTTGTATGCGGCAGAACGTTTGTCGTAATATCCCGCCCGTCCATCACCACGTCGTAGCTCCTGCCGACTTCCCGCTGGAGTTCGGCGAGCTTCTGCCGTACGCAGGGATGCATGCTGACCGTCGAAGCGCCCATGGAAAGCACGGGCGTACGGAGCTGGTCGGTAACGTCCTCGCTGCCGAGCAAAACGCGCTGGCCGCGCTCGTCGTACACGACGCGGATATCCGCCTGATCGAGGATGGGCTGAAGTCCCGCTTCGTCGCGGACGTCCACGCCGTTTCGCTGCGCAAACAGCGCCATGGCGCGGTACATCGCCCCCGTATCGAGATAGCGGATGTTCAGGCGTGCCGCCACGCCCTTTGCCAGCGTGGATTTGCCCGCGCCGGCCGGTCCGTCGATTGCGATATTCAGGTGTTCGCTCATACGCCCCTCCGTCATTTGCCGATGCTGTCCCCCGCGAGCGCGCCGGTCGACCACGCGATCTGGAGGTTATAACCGCCGGTCGTCGCGTCGATATCGAGCACTTCCCCGGCAAAATACAGTCCTTTGACGCGCTTTGACTCCATCGTGGAGGCGTTGACCTCCTTGACGCTGACGCCGCCGCGCGTGACCACCGCTTCCTCCACGCCGCGCGCGCCGGAAACGTTAAGCGGCAGGGCTTTGAGCGTTTCCATGAGCTTGAGCCGCATCGCTTTGGTGAATTCGCCAACGGAAAGCGTTTCCGAAACGCCGCTTTGCTCAAAAACGATGGTCAAAAGCCTTGCGGGAAGCAGCGCATGGAGCGCGGTTTTCACCTGCTGGCGCGCACCTTCCTGTAAATCCCGCAGAATCCTTGCGTCGAGCTGCTCGTGTGTGAGCGCGGGTTTGAGGTCGATAAACAACCGCGTTCCCGCAGGTTGAGCGGCTATCACGCCGGAAACCGAGAGCACCAGCGGCCCGCTCACGCCAAAGTGCGTAAAGAGCAGTTCGCCGAGCTCTGAAAATACTACGCCTTTCTCCCGCTTTGCCGAGAGCGTTACGTTTTTGAGCGTAAGTCCGGCGAGTTCGCACGGCCAGGTTTCCGCCGTTACGAGCGGAACCAGCGAGGCAAGCGGAGATTCAACCGTATGGCCGAGCGTTTCCGCAAAGCCGTAGCCGTCGCCCGTGGAACCCGTCTGCGGGTAGGAAACGCCGCCGGTGGCTATAACCACCGCGTCGCAGGCGAGCTGTTCGCCGTTTGCCGCAACGCCGGTCACCGCGCCGTCTTTTGCAAGCACCCGCTCGACGCGCGTGTTGAGTCGAACGGTAACGCCCGCCTCGCGCACGAGACGCTCCATTGCGCGCAGGATATCGCTGGATTTGTCGGAAGTGGGAAATACCCTGCCGCCACGCTCCGTTTTAAGCGGCACGCCCGCTTGCTCCAGCCGTTCCATCAAAGCTTGATTGTCAAAATGCGAATACGCGCTGTAGAAAAAGCGCGGGTTTTTTAGAATGTGCGCAAAGAACGCGTCCCGATCGGCCGCGTTGGTTACGTTGCAGCGGCCTTTGCCGGTGATGTAGAGTTTTTTGCCGAGCTTTTCGTTGCGCTCAAAGAGCGTTACTTTGTGCCCGTTCTGGGCTGCGAACAGCGCGCTCATCATGCCCGCCGGGCCGCCGCCAACAACGAACACGATCATGAGAGCTTCTCCTCTTTGACCGTCTCCGAAAGGTAAACGCCTTCCGCGTGCCAGATATCCTCCAGCTGGGTCAGGTGCTGGGTCGCCTCGTCCTTGCGCGCATGGCCTACGGCAACAATGATGGCGTTAATCAGCGAGAGCGGAGCTACCAGCGAGTCCGCAAACGAGGCCATATCGCTGCGCGCGCAGAGCGTATAGTCCGAAATCTTCGCCAGCGGCGAAGTCGGCATATCGGTGAGCGCAATCAGCGTCGCGCCCTTGGATTTTGCGTATTTCATGGCGTCCACGGTGCGCGCGCTGTAGCGCGGAAAACTGATGCCAAAGCAGACGTCCTGCGGGCCTACCCGCAGCATGCGCTCGTGGATATCCTGCACCGCGCCGTTGACGAACATCACGTTGTCGCAGACGTAATCGAGATAGTAGGTCAAAAACTGCGCCAGCGACATGGCGCTGCGAATGCCCAAAACATAGATGCGCCGCGCGCGGAGAGTTGCGCTGATCGCACCCTCGAAGCTCTCGTTGTCGATCATGTCGATCGTGGTGCGAATATTGTTCATATCCGAAGTCAGAACGGTTTTAAGCACGTCCTGCTGCGGAATGTTGGCGGCAAGGCGAATGCGCTGAACGCTTGTAAGCCGATGGCGAATCAGATCCTGCAGCGCCTCCTGCAGCGCGGGGTAACCGTCGAGGCCGAGCATGTATGCAAAGCGGACGACCGTGGACTCCGAAACGCCTACGCGTTCGCCAAGCTTGGCAGCCGTCATAAACGCCGCGTCGTCATAGGAGTTGAGGATGTACTCGGCAATCCTTCTCTGCCCCTTGGAAAACGTCGGATACTGTTTTTCCATCAACGAAAACAATGCGTCCATTCCGCTTCTCTCCTCCTCAAATGATTATTCTCTCGACCGTATTTCCCTTTTACCGGGTTGCAATCCAGTCCGGCAGCGAAAGCTGCATATTCCGAAGCCTTGGGTAGTCCGTCAGGTCGTACATCAGCGGGGTCACGGTCACATACCCTTCCCTTGCCCAGCGGTCGTCAACGTCCATTCCGTCGGAGCAGGACGTCCTTCCGTGCGGCGGCCAGTAATATTTTCTTCCGAGCGGGTCTTCCCGTTCGATAAACTCCAACTCATACTGCTGAATACAGGTGGACGTGACCTTGATTCCCTTGAGTTCTTCATAGGGAATGCCCGGAACGTTGATGTTGAGCAGCGTGCCAAAATCCATCGGATGTTCGCTGATATAGTCAATCGCGATGGCTGCGACCCGCGCGGCGGTTTCCAAAAACTCGCCCTTATAGGAAAGCGAGCTGACCGCGATGGCCTGATACCCTAAAAGCGCCGCTTCGTGCGCCGCCGCGACCGTGCCGCTGTAGAGCACATCCGTTCCAAGGTTCGGCCCAAGGTTGATGCCAGAGACAACGATATCCGGCGCGGGAAAGAGGTTCCCCAACGCAAGGCGAACGCAGTCCACCGGCGTGCCGCTCACGGCATAAGCCGGCAAATCGGGCAGCCCTTCAATTTTCGTCGGTTTGGCGCGGAGCGGTTCGAACAGCGTCATGGATCGGCTGACCCCGCTACGCTCGGCGTCCGGCGCGGAAACGAATATTTCGTGGGTTTTCGAGAGCGTTTCGGCAAGAACGCGAATTCCGCTCGCGAAAACGCCGTCGTCATTGCTTAAAAGAAGCTTCATGCAGGAACTCCGTCATATAAATGTAAAGATATTCTATCATAACTGTAAGGTGAATGCCATAGAAACAAGAATGTGCAGGAAAAATACATTTCTCCTGCACATGGTTTATCGCCGGTTCAGAGAAAACGAGTTGCTTAAAATGGTATTGAGCCGTCAGTTAGACGGAAAGCGAAGATTGGCGAGAGAATCGACGCTGAAACCGTTGACGCCTTCAACAAACCCGAAGCCGAGGATACCATACATAGTTGCCGCCTGTACGGCGAGGATAGCGAGGATGGCGAAGAACCAGACCCCGCGCGGAAAGCGTCCGTGTCCGCGAAACGCCCGGAAGAGCAGGCGGTTGATGATCAGCGTCAGAATCACCGGCGAAAACAGGAGCAGCAGTTGGAGCGCCGCTTCCAGAATGGCTTGCACGCTGCCGGTCTTCAACTGCGTCCAGTCATAGGCCAGCGCAAAACCGAGCATGTAGAGCGTGTATACGCCGAGAAGGACGTTAACAACCACAAGTGTGAGAAAAAACGCGGTGACGCGCCCCGCGCCGTGCCGTTTGAGCGCCGGATGTTCCGGGCTGAATTCTTGGCTGCGATCCATTGGTTCCGTCTCCTCTTTTCTTTACATTATAAAAACTGCGCTCGGCAGCAGGATTCAGTGAATCAGGTTTGCCACTCCAAAGAACGCCGCGCCGCCCAGGAACCCGTAGTTCAGGATAAAATACAGCGCCGCAGCCTGCACAACAAGAATGGTTGCGATGGCAAATACCGGAATCGCCGTGGAATAGTAATCGTCCAGATGAAAGCACTTGTACAGCAGACGATTGAACGCCACGGTCAGTATGACCGGCAGAACGAGCAGAAAAATCTGCACTCCCGCGTCCAGCATGGCTGTCAACCCGCCAGTAGACAACATTGTCCAGTCGAACGCGTACACCTTGCCGAACATGAACAGTCCGAATACCGCGAGGCAGAAGTTCATGAAGACGCTGGAAAAGAAGAAACCAAAGATGTTTGCCGCTCTTCTGCGGCGGCGACGCCGCCTGCCGTAGTAAGTTTTGGAATATTCGCCTTCGTCGTCCATGGAGTCTTCGTCCACATCGTCGTCAGCATCGTCGTCCGAGCCATTCTTCTTTTCCGCAGAGGAGGCGCTTTCTTCAGCGTAACTGTCCAGGTCAAAAGGATCGTCGTCCTTAAGTTCCGCATCCGCTGCATTCGGTTTCTTTTCGCTGCCCTTCGGTTCAACCGGCGAATCCGGCAGGTCGTCCGGCTCTGTTGTCGGCTTATCCTTGATGTCGGCGGCGGGCGCTTCCGTGTCGAAGCGTTCGGCGAGCACTTTCGTTGTCAGGTAGGCGGAGATGGCGTCGATGGCCATCTTGTTCTTGCCGCCGCGCATCACCGCAAAATCCGCGTCGTTGATATATCCTTCGATGAACTTTTCGTAGATGGGTTTCACCGTCTCCATGTACTGCTCGGCAATGTTGTCGATGCTGCGCCCGCGCACCTTGATATCGCGCTTGATGCGCCTAAGCAAGCAGACATCCACGTCCACATGCAGGTATACTTTCAACGACATCAGATCGCAGATGCGCTTGTCGAAGAACATGTGGATGCCTTCGAGAATCAGCACCTCCGGCGGCTGAATCAGAACGTCCGGCGAGTCCGCGCGCAGATAGTTGGTGTAATCGTAGCCCTTCGTCGTAATCGGTTCGCCATGGAGGAGCTTCTCAATGTCTTGAAACATTTCTTCAAAGTCGAAGATCTCCGGTTCGTCGTAGTTGAGCTTGATACGCTTCTCAAACGGCAGTTCGGGAAAGTTGCGGTAGTAGCAGTCCTGCCCGATAATCGTGCAGGTGCAGGCAAGCGAATCCGCAATTCGCTTTGCCAGCGTGCTTTTGCCGCTGCCGCTCGCGCCGCAGATGCCGACGATAATCAAATGTAATCCCCCCAGTATTCGGTTTCAATCAGGCTATATCAAGTAGTTGTATTCTTCTATTGAGGATACCACAACGCCTGCCCATATTACAACGCGCCTGACCGGAAGTTTCTCAAAATTTCCTAAAAAATCGTCAAATACGAATACGCAATACCGAGGCGCCGCACACCTCGTTGATCGGAACAGCAAAAACAAATTGTCCAATAACAGCAGTTCTTGAAGTAATATGTTGAATGACCTGAATTCACCTTTAACATTGTTTGAAAAAGCAGTAAAAGCCATTATAATTCTGTATAATAAGAACTATACTTGTAATATATTCAAGGTAAACACACACTATAATAAACAAAGGAGTTAAAATGATGCAGTACAAAACCGAACAAGTAGTCCTGAAGGAAAAATTCATTGGTCATGATGCGAAAAACCTGGTATTACTCGATAGCGTGCTCAACAAGTACGCTGCCAGTGGATGGACGCTGTGTACGATGACAACCACCGTTGCGGGTGGGACCGGATTGGGTGGCGGCGACAGGACGGTATTTACACTCATCTTTCAGAAGCAGTAATCTCGAATCTTAAATCGTTTTTTTATTGGCGTTGTTGCAAGTCATTAGAGTGCAAAATATTCGATCAAGGCTCCCTTATCCGACTTCGAGACATCTATAGCTCTATGATTACAGCCAAAATGAGAAAAGCGGCGCGGAATTGCTCCCGTGCCGCTTAATTTCATAAGCTTTCGCTTACTTAACTTTGCAGACTGCTCCAACGCCGTCACTAGAAACTTAAATGTGCACAAAAAAAACCAGCCCGCAGTAACGGACTGGTTTAAAAGGGTAAAATCCCTTATTTGACTTCGCAGACTGCTCCAACACCGTCATTAGAAACTTAAATGTGCACAAAAAAACCAGCCCGCAATAACGGACTGGTTTAAAAGGGTAAAATCCCTTATTTGACTTCGCAGACTGCGCCAACGCCGTCATTAGAACCTGAAATGTGCACAAAAAACCAGCCCGCAGTAACGGACTGGTCCAAAAGGGTAAAATCCCTTATTTGACTTCGCAGACTGCTCCAACGCCGACATTAGAACCTGAAATGTGCACAAAAAAACCAGCCCGCAGTAACGGACTGGTTTAAAAGTGTAAAATCCCTTATTTGACTTCGCAGACTGCTCCAACTTCCTTGAACGCCGCAACGACCTTCTCGGCTTCTTCCTTGTTGATGCCTTCTTTGACTTTGCTCGGGGCTCCGTCGACGACGTCCTTGGCTTCTTTGAGACCCAGGCCGGTCAGCTCGCGAACGACCTTGATGACCTTGATCTTCTCGGGGCCGACTTCCTTGAGGATGACGTCGAATTCGGTCTTCTCTTCGACTTCTTCGGCGGCGGCGGCGGGGCCTGCAACGGCCACGGCGGTCGCGGCGGCGGAAACGCCGAATTCTTCTTCCAGAGCCTTAACGATCTCGAACAGCTCGAGAACGGACATCGCTTTAATCTCAGCGATTAATTTTTCCTTATCCATAATATCCTCCATTTAATTTTTTCTGCGGATGATCCGCAAATTTTATTGTTTTGTGTTTGCGGGTTATTCCGCCTTTTCGTCCGTACCGCCCTGTTTCTTGGCGATCTGATCGAGAACGATTGCGAACTTGGAAATTGGGGACATCATGGAACCCAGCATCCGCGCAATCAGCACCTCGCGGCTCGGCAGGTCGGCGATCGCTTCGATCCCCTGTGCGTCAAGCACGTTGCCTTCGACGATACCGCCCTTGAACTCGCACTTCTTGGCCTTCTTGATAAAAGCCTTGAGGATGCGCGCCGGAGCCGCAACGTCTTCGTAACCAAACGCGAATGCGCTCGGCCCTTTGTGAATCTTTTCAACGTGCTCATGCACGCCGCCCGCTTCGCAAGCACGAGACATGATATGGTTCTTGATAACCACGTATTCCACGCCGTTTTTGCGCATTTCCGCGCGCAGTTCGGTGTCCTCGGCAACGGAAATACCGCGATAATCAAACACCACAACGCTTTGCGCCTTCTTCACCTTTTCCGCGACGATGGCGACCTGCTCCGCTTTGCGTTCGATATTCTGAACGTTTGCCATATTTGTTGTTTCACCTCCTTGCAATACCACATTGGAAAACCTGAAAATAAAATCCTCCCGCCTTGAACAAGACAGGAGGATTGCATACAAACAAAATAAATCGTTGCACGCTTCACCTCGGCAGGACTTATGCGGTTTCCCGCTGCCGGCTGTCTTGGGCGATCGTTACCGGGAAGAATGATACCACACTTCTTTGCGCATTGTCAATGAAAACAATCGTGCTATGTGCGGATCGCTGCTTGAAAAATAGCCGGGAAAGCGGTTGAAAGCCGCTCTCCCGTGACTGCTGCTTAGAACTTGAGGGTGTTGAAGCGGATACCAGGGCCCATCGTGGCGCTGATGACAACGCTCTTGAGGTAGGTGCCCTTGGCAGCGGACGGTTTGGCCTTGACAATCGCGTCCATCAGCGTTGTGAGGTTCTCTTCGAGTTTCTCAACGCCAAAGGAAGCTTTGCCGATCGGGCAGTGCACGATGCTGGTTTTGTCCACGCGGTACTCAACCTTACCGGCTTTGATGTCCTGAACGGCCTTGGCAACGTCCATGGTGACCGTGCCGGACTTCGGGTTCGGCATGAGGCCTTTCGGGCCGAGCACGCGGCCGATACGGCCGACGACGCCCATCATGTCCGGAGTCGCGACGCAGACGTCGAACTCAAACCAGTTCTCGGTCTGGATCTTCTTTACGAGGTCTTCGTCACCAACATAATCCGCGCCGGCTTCCTGCGCTTCGCGTGCTTTGTCGGCCTTGGCGAACACGAGAACGCGAACCTTTTTACCAGTGCCGTGCGGCAGAACGACGGCGCCGCGGACCTGCTGGTCGGCATGGCGCGGGTCGACGCCCAAACGGACGGAAGCTTCGATGGTCTCGTCGAACTTCGCCTTCGCGGTGGTCAGAACGAGCTCAAGCCCTTCGTGTACGTCGTACTGCTTCTGGGCTTCGATGCTCTTCTTGCTTTCGAGATACTTTTTGCCGTGTTTCATCGCTCGTCTCCCCCTTACTCAGCGACGATAACGCCCATGCTGCGGGCGGTACCGGCGATCATGGACATGGCCGACTCAAGGTTGGCAGCGTTGAGGTCGGGCATTTTCAGCTCGGCGATCTCGCGAATCTGCGCCTTGGTGATGGTGGCCACCTTGGTCTTGTTCGGTACGCCGGACGCGGTCTCAATGCCGCAGGCCTTTTTGATCAGGACTGCCGCGGGAGGCGTCTTGGTGACGAACGAGAACGAGTGATCCTGGTAAACGGTGATGACGACCGGGGTAATCATCCCAACGGCCTTCTGCGTACGCTCGTTGAACTCTTTGCAGAACGCCATGATGTTGACGCCGCGCTGACCCAGTGCAGGGCCTACCGGCGGTGCGGGCGTTGCCTTGCCCGCAGGGATTTGAAGCTTGATGTAGCCTTCAATTTTCTTTGCCATTGCTGTTCCCTCCGTTAAAAATATGTGGTACGGGGTGCCTCCCCTTCCACGGTTCTATTTCACGCGGACATGCCGTCCGCGATGGATAGACGATGATTCTTCCGTCAAAAGACGGGATGTCTGCCTACAGCCGCTGTACCTGTACAAAGTCGAGTTCGACAGGCGTTTCACGCCCGAACCGATCGAAGCCGCGCTTGCGCCTACAGCCTCTGCACCTGCACAAAGTCGAGTTCGACAGGCGTTTCTCTGCCGAACATGGACACTGTAAGCTTGACCTTCTGGCGTTCCGCATCGAGCGTTTCCACGCGGCCGAGGAAGTTCTCCAACGGGCCGTTGATGACGCGAACCGTTTCGCCGACCTCGATGTTGAGCACGATCGGAATCCGCTCGACGCCCATTGCCGTCACTTCCTCGTCGGAAAGCGGCACGGGTTTGCTTCCCGGGCCCACAAAGCCGGTTACGCCGCGCGTGTTACGGACAACGTACCAGGCGCGCGGGTTCATGATCAGATCGACGGATTTGCCGCCGCCCTGCTCGGCAAGACGTTCTTTTTCGACCACGTCCACGAGCATTTTGACCATGACGTAGCCGGGAAATACCTTTCTCTGGGTAACCTTGCGTTTTCCGTTGGGCAAAATCTCGATGGTTTCTTCCGTGGGATACTTGACCTCAAGGATAATATCCTGAAGCCCGGCGTTCTCGACGGACTTTTCAAGGTCTTCTTTTACCTTGTTCTCATACCCGGAATAGGTATG
>JBDKTD010000064.1:0-2402 GCA_039680365.1 Clostridiaceae bacterium | reverse complement strand
ATCGGGTCCTTAAGCTATGCGGACTGGGTCAGCCTGATCGACTCCCTGCTTAAGCAGGTATCATGAAACGCGCCCTGCCGTTTATCCTGCTCGGAGCGGGCGTATTGGTCCTTGTGCTCGGAATCTACGGGGACGAGGTAAAAATCGTCCTCTCGCGAGCGGCAAATATCTGCTTGGAGTGTATCGGCATTGGCTAACAAGACGATTCGAAACCGCCTGAGGGGCTATGCGCAGGGCGCTTGGACGCTTTTGACCAACGGTTACCTGCTGGGGTTCGTCAAGGGGCATATCTGGCAGGGCAAATCCAAGTCGGTCTGCGTACCGGGGCTTAACTGCTACTCCTGCCCGGGAGCCTGGGGCGCATGTCCCATCGGTTCCCTGCAGGCGGAGCTCGCCGCGCGGAACCTGAAATTTCCGTTTTATGTAACCGGGTTTCTGCTCGCCAGCGGCGCGCTGTTCGGGCGCTTTGTCTGCGGCTTCCTCTGCCCGTTCGGCTGGGTGCAGGATCTGCTCTACAAGATCAAAACGCCCAAGATCAAGTCGTTCAAAGGCGATCGGGTTCTGCGTTACCTCAAGTACGCTGTCCTTCTCGTGATGGTGATTCTGCTTCCGTCGCTCGTTCGAAACAGCGCGGGAACGGGCACACCCTGGTTCTGCAAGTGGCTCTGTCCCTCCGGGACGCTGTTTGCGGGTATTCCGCTTCTCGCGCTCAACGAAAACCTGCGCGCGCTGGCGGGGTACATCTTCAACTGGAAAGTCGGCGTACTGGTTGTCATTCTGGTGCTTTCGGTGTTTCTCTACCGGCCGTTTTGCAAGTATCTTTGCCCGCTGGGGGCGGCATATGCGCTCTTTAACCGAGCGTCGTTCTACCGCTTGCGGCTGGAGGAGCAAAAGTGCATTCACTGCGGAGCCTGCAAGCGCGTCTGCCTGATGGGCGTGGACGCTTCCCAAAAGCCGGACGACATGGAGTGCATCCGCTGTGGAGACTGTGTGAAAAACTGCCCGACGGGTGCGCTTTCGGCAGGGTTCTGCAAAAAGAAAGCCGCTGTGCCGCCGGAGCAGGAAACGGCCGCGAAAACAGAATAGCGATTCAAACAAATAAACGCCGCGTACGAAACAAATCGTATGCGGCGTTTATTTTCGCATATCAATCGCTGTGCGTACTGATAAGTTCACCAAAAGGCGAAAACAGCGCAACCGTATTCTGCTTCTTTTTGCTGAGCGGCTTGTCCTCGCCGGAAAACACAATCGTTCCGCCGTCCTCCGAACCGGAGACGGTCAACAGCTTTCCCGGCGCAAGAAGCGTCCCTTGCGGGAACCGCTGCACGGCGCCGGAACGGTCACAGTAAAGAACGCAGCCGGAGAGGTCGATCATTTCCGCGCTCGGGTTGGAAAGCGTCACGGTTTGGCTCTCCGCGTCGATGGCGGAGATCGCGGCGGGGCTTTCAAACGCGGGGCGCGAAGGATTCGTAATTACGGGCTTGCCGCTTTCACTTAATGTGAGCAGTACGCCGAGCGGGAAGTCCTGCGTGACTAATACGCGCGCGGGGTTAAGCGCGGCAAACACGCGTTCGTTGGCGGAGTCCAAATCCTCATTGGTATCCGTCGAGATGACCGCAAACGCGGGGGAGACGGCGCGGGCAAAAGTCTCGCCCGTGGCGTCCGGGTTACCGTGGTTGCCAACTTTGAGCACATCCGACTTCAAATCGACGCCGGAATAGAGCAGCGACTGCTCTTCGGGCAGCTGCGCGTCGCCAACGAACAGAAACGTTGTTTGCTCAAAGGTGAAACGCAGAATGAGGGAGTTGTCGTTATCGTCGTTTTCGTTAAACTCGATCGGGCCGAGCACCGCAAACGAAACCGAATCCGTCACCGGCACGGTTTGCCCGGCGGTGAGTTCGGTATGATTCAGCCCCAGCTTGTCGCAGAGCTTGACGATTTTACCGACGCCGTCCTTGCTCTGCTCGGATAACAGCGGCGAATACACCACCGGTACAGCGTAGTTGGCGGCAAGCGCTTTTAGCCCGCCGGTGTGGTCCTCGTGGCTGTGGGTGAGAAACACCGCGTCGATCTTCGTAATGTTCAACAGGTTCAAACCCGCGATGACCTGCGGGATGGACTCTTTCGTCCCGGTGTCGATCAGCACGCAGGTTTCGCCAAAGCGAAGGATTGCCGCGTCCGCCCGGCCAACGTTGACAAACAGAATTGAAAACTCGCTGGTATCCGGTAGCGCTGCGCTCTCCGGCTGGACGGCGGCGGTTGACTGCGCGGTCTGTTCAGCGGGCTGGCCCTGCTCTGTCGGAGTCTGGCAGCCGCCGAGCAGCAGCAGGGCGGATAGTGCAAAAACAAGTGCCTTTTTCGTGAATCGAAGTTGTTTCATAAACTGATTATACCGAATGCGG
>JBDKTD010000160.1:0-2710 GCA_039680365.1 Clostridiaceae bacterium | reverse complement strand
ATTAAAAAGTCCGTCGCGGGCGTCGCGATGGGTCTTATCAAGGACGATTCGACCGGCAACATCGCAATCCTCACGGATATCCAGGGCCTCGAAGACTTCCTGGGCGATATGGATTTCAAAGTCGCCGGAACGCGCGACGGCATCACCGCCATCCAGATGGATATGAAGATCAAGGGCATCGACCGCGAAATCCTGACCCGCGCCCTTGAACAGGCGCGCAAAGGCCGCATGTACATCCTCGACAAAATGGACGAAACGCTGCGCGAACCGCGCGCCGAACTCTCGCCCTACGCGCCGCGCATCATCACCTTCAAGATCAATCCGGACAAGATCCGCGAAGTCATCGGCAGCGGCGGCAAGGTCATCAACAAGATCATCGCCGATACCGGCGTCAAGATCGATATCGAAGACGACGGCACGGTCTTCATCGCCTCGCCCGATTCGGCGGCGGCGGCGGAAGCCAAGCGCATCATCGACGGTATCGTCAAGGAGATCGAAGTTGGGGACGTGTACCTTGGCACCGTCGTCGGCATCAAGGAATTCGGCGCGTTCATCAACCTCAAGCCCGGCACGGACGGCCTGCTCCATATTTCCCGCATCGCCAACAAGCGCGTCGAGAAGGTGGAGGACGTTCTCTCCATGGGCGAACAGGTACTCGTCCGCGTTATCGACATCGACCCCAAATCCGGCAAGATCAGCCTGACTCGTAAGGACATGCTGCCGCCGGACAAGGACTAAAACCCGCAGGGCAGCGTTCGGGCGCAGCGGCAACGCTGCGCCCTTTCTCGCGCCTGACAGACGCGAAAAAACGAGGCGGAAGAGCGGCTGCTTGCCGTCTTAGAAACCCGCTCTGCCATGATTCCATCAAGATGTATTACATTTTTGTAATCGCTTTATCCGTCCGATCTATGGTAGAATACATACTTAGTACGAAGCGTGCGTGATTCACGCGCGGCATACTCCATCAACTCCGGTTCAAGCCCCTGTTCCGGCGGAGTTGCCGGAGCGGAACCATCCCCGCCGCGCGGAAAGCGGGCAGGCCTGACCCGCAAACTCAAAACAGGCCGCCCCGGCGTCTGCCGGAAAGGAAAAGAGAAATGATCGAACAGAAAATACTGCCAAACGGCGTCCGGTTGATCTATGAGCGAATGGACTACGTCCGCTCGCTGGCCATGGGCGTTTGGGTGGATACCGGTTCCGTGCGGGAAACGCCGGAAACGGCGGGCGCCTCGCACCTCATTGAGCACATGGTGTTCAAGGGAACCGAAAAGAGGAGCGCCGAGCAGATTGCCATCGAAATGGATGCCGTCGGCGGCAACCTCAACGCGTTTACGAGCAAGGAGTGCACCTGCTTTTATGCCAAGGTGCTCGACGAGCACCTGGAACTCGCGGCGGACATCCTCTCGGATATCGTACTCAACAGCGTGTTCGACCCCGAAGAGCTCAAAAAGGAGCAGGGCGTGGTGCTCGAAGAAATCCTCATGAACGAGGATACGCCGGAGGACGTCGCTTCCGAAGAGTCGAACATGTCGTTCTTCGAAGGCGAGTCGCTGGAGAGCGCGATTCTGGGCACGAAGGACAGCGTCCGCGCGTTTACGCAGGAGTCGCTCTTTGCCTATAAAAACGAACACTACCTGCCGGGCAACATCGTCGTTGCCTGCGCGGGTCATTTTGACGTGCAGCAACTTGTGGAAACGGTTACCCGCTATTTTGGCGGGTTCGTTAAGCCCGGCTCATCCAAGCCGCTGATCGAGCGGTACCCTGGCGGCAAGCGCGTCCGCTTTATCGAAAAGGACGTCGAACAGGTGCATCTTTGCGTGACTCTGCCGGGGTTTGCGCGCGATACCGAAGGGCAGTATCCGCTGGCCGTGCTCTCCAACATCATTGGCGGCAGCATGAGCTCGCGGTTGTTTCAGACCATCCGCGAAAAACTCGGGCTGGCGTACTCCGTTTATTCGTACCCCACGAGCTTTACCACCACCGGCACGTTTACCCTCTACGCTGGCACGGGCGACAAGCAGGCGGCGGAAGTACTGGGGCGCATGATCGACGAAATAGAGAATGTTCGTAAAAACGGCGTCACGAAGGAAGAACTCATTCGCTGCCGCGACCAGCTCAAAGGCAGTTACCTGCTGGGCATGGAGTCCGTAAGCTCGCGCATGAACGCGCTGGGCAAGGTTTTGCTGCTGCAGAAGCGCGAATATGACGAAGCGGAGACCATCCGCAGGATCGAATGTGTTACAATGGAGGATATCGAGCGCATCCTGCCCGTTTGCCTCGACTGGCAGAACGCCTGTACGGCGTTGGTCGGCCGGGTGAAGAAGCACAGAAGCGCGCTGGAATCCAAGCTCGTGTAACGCGGCTCAGATCGCTGCTTTCACGGCGCAATCAACCTGTTCGGAGGAATTCGATGGATAAGCTGGACGTGATTTTTCAGCTGCAGCAGTCGCTGGACGAGGATATCGCCAAGCGGCGCGGGCTTTCCTACTCGAAAGAAGAGTGGATGCAGAAGGAAGTGCTCGCCATGCTCTCGGAGCTTTCCGAGGTGCTCGACGAGGTCAACTTCAAGTGGTGGAAGAATCCGCGTCCGGTAGACGACGCGGCGCTCAAGGGCGAACTCGTGGACGTTCTGCACTTCTTTGTGAGCATGTGCCTTAAAAGCGGCATGAGCGCGGAAGAGCTGTTTTCGCTCTACCGCGAAAAGAACAGA
>JBDKTD010000206.1:0-1796 GCA_039680365.1 Clostridiaceae bacterium | reverse complement strand
TCCGCACGGCGTTTTTGAGCGAACGCGTGGACGCTTCCCATCTGGTCTCCCTTCCGCAGGGAAGGACGGCGGGCGCGTTCATCGCGGTCAACGCCAAAGGCGAACGGGTTATGTATTCTCTCGGCGGGGATGCGGTGTATACGGGCGTTTCGCAGCTCGACGGTGTGAGCTTTACCTGCAAAGCGGTGTATATTGCCGAGGCGTTTACGGAAGTCGGTCTGGAAGCGGCAAAACGTGCGAAAGCGCGCGGCGCAAAGGTCTTCTTTGCCCCCGGTGGGGTCATGTGCGGCTTTGGTCTGGACGAACTCCTGCCGATGATTCAGGAAGCGGACGCCGTGCTCTTGAGCGAGCCGGAACTCGAAACGCTGACCGGCAAAACGGAAGCTCAACTTTGCGAGGACGCGCTGTTTGCTTCCGGCGCAAAGGCCATCGTGCTGACGCAGGGCGCGCGCGGCGCGAGTTTGTTCCAGCCGGGCGGGGTCGTCTCCACACCTGCGGCAAACGCCACGGTCGTGGATACCACCGGAGCTGGCGACGCGTTTGCGGGGGCGTATCTCTTCAGTGAACTGCGCGGGGACGCGCCCGAAACGAGGCTCGCGTTTGCCAGTCGCTGTGCGGCGTTCGCCTGTGCGCGCGTCGGCGCGCGGTCGAGTCCGCGTTTGGATGAAATTGAACCGGAATGAACCGTACGGGCGGGTTTGGCCGTCCGAAAGGATGAAACATTGGATCAAAACCTGTATCAAAACTGCCTTTCACTCTGCTGCGATCTGATCGGCCAAAAGAGCTACTCCGGCGAGGAGATGGGCGCTGTCAACGCGCTGGCCGGATTTTTCCGCGCGCGTAAGCTCGGCGAAATCATAATCGACCGCCTCGGCAACGTTATCGTCCTTCTCCGCGGCGACCAGCCGGGCAAAACGATTCTGTTCGACGGGCATTTGGACACCGTCCCCGTCATCGACGCGGAACACTGGACGCACCCGCCGTTTTCGGCTACTCTGAAGGAAGGAAAGCTCTTTGGGCGCGGAGCCAGCGATATGAAGTGCGCGCTGGCCTGCATGGCCGCCGCCGCCGCTCACTATTGCGAGCAGACCCGCGGGCACTTTTGCGGAACCATCGCAATTGCGGGCGTGGTGCATGAAGAGTGCTTTGAAGGCGTCGCCGCGCGGGAAATCAGCGCGCGCGTCAAACCAGACCTTGTTGTCATCGGAGAGGCGAGCGAATGCAACCTCAAGATCGGCCAGCGCGGCCGCGCGGAAATCGTACTGGAAACGTTCGGCAAAAGCGCGCATTCCGCCAGTCCGCAAAAGGGCGTCAACGCCGTTTACCACATGCCGGAGCTCGTCCGCCGCGTGCGCGAACTCGGTCCCCCGCAGTCGGAAGACCTCGGTCCCGGCATTCTGGAACTCACCGATATCAAGAGCGCGCCCTATCCCGGCGCGTCCGTCGTGCCCAACTACTGCCGCGCCACTTACGATCGGAGGTTGCTCGTCGGCGAAACCAAAGAAAGCGTTCTCGCCCCCATTCAGGCGGTCATCGACAGCGCGGCAAAGGAAATTCCGAACCTCTCCGGCAAGGTTTCCCTCGCGTGCGGCGAGGAACGCTGCTACACGGGTGAAACGATTTCGGACGAGCGGTTCTTCCCCGGCTGGGCGTTTCCGGAAAGCGCGAGCTTTGTGCAGCAGGCGCTGAAAGGCCTCCGCGCGAACGGCGTAAACGCGGCGGTTACGCATTACAACTTTTGCACCAACGGCAGCCATTACGCGGGTGAAGCGGGCATCCCGACCATCGGGTTCGGG
>JBDKTD010000238.1:0-7339 GCA_039680365.1 Clostridiaceae bacterium | reverse complement strand
GGCAGCGTCCAGCCCGTGTCCGGGTCGTAGTCGTGCCGGTTGACGCCGCGAATCTTGAGCGGCTGGTTGTTTAAATAGAGCCGGTTGCCTCGGATTTCCACCTTGCGAAAACCAAAGCGAAACGACTGATAAAACGTCTCGCTGTCTATCGTAATCGAAAGTAAAACCAAATACAGGCTGGGCGTTTCATGGCTCCAGAGCAGCGGATGATCCGCGTTTACGGTGAACGTCTGCTTCGTGTTTCCGTCCACCGCAACATCTGCTTCGCCGATGCTCAGCCCGAGCGTGGGGATGCTCGCCGAAACGTGTACTGTTTGCTTAACGCCCCTGTTTTTCAAGTAGAGTTCCAGCGTTAACGCAGCGTGTTCGAGCGTATCGTCCAGTTCCGCGCGGAGGTAATAGTCCCGAATGCAGGTCCTGGGCGCCGCATAGAGAATCACGTCCCGGTAGATGCCGGAGAAGAACCACATGTCCTGATCTTCCAGATAGGTGCCGTCGCTGTACCGCCAGACGACGGCGGTCAGTTGGTTTTCGCCCGGCTGGAGAAAGTCCGTCACGTTGAATTCGTGCGGCGTCATGGAACCCTGCGAATAGCCGACTTCGCGGCCGTTGACAAACACCTGCAGCGCCGCTTTTGCCGCGCCAAAGCAAAGGTAAACCTCTTTATTTGCGAACGTTTCCGGCAGAACGAACGTCCTGCGGTGGACGCCGATTTCCTGCAGGCCGTGGCTGATCTGCGGAATCTTGCGTTTGTTTGTGCCAATCGCCTGCGGATAGCTCATGGCGTAATAATACGGCGTGCCGTACCCCTGCCGCTGCCAAACGCCCGGCACGTGGAGCGTGTCCCAGCCGGAATCGTCAAATTTCGCATCCGTAACGCCTGCCGGAACTTCGCAGTCCTGCACCCAGAGGAAACGCCAGTCGCCATTGAGCGAAAGCTGGTATGGCGATTCTCCGCCGGAGAGCGCGTCTTTTCCGCTCGAATAGAGCCGGCCGAACGCGTGGCCTTCTTCCTTGTTTCTGCCGATTACGGAGAGATTTTCCCAGTCGTAGACATGCCGTTTGCTCATGCGACGCTCCTTTATTGATCAACAGGATGTGATATCGCCTCTATTATAATGCGCCGCCCGAAGGCGGCGCAACTTTGTTCCATGCGGTTTTTTTATGCTTTACGGGTGCGCTTCGCCCGCGCGGTAGGCGGTCATGATGCTCTTGAAGTTTTCCGCGTTGGAAGGCGCGGTCCAGGTAATCGCGTTGGCACCCGCTTCGATGGTGCGCGCAATCGACTCGTCCGTCGGCCCGCCGGTTGCGATAATTGGAAAATCCGGAAACTGCGAACGGATTTTTCGCACAACGTTCGCGGTCTCCGCCGCAGCGGAAACGTTGAAAATGGCAACTCCCGCGTCTACCCGCGCGCGAAAATCCGTGTCCTCACGGGCGATAGTTACGATGACCGGGATGTCGATTGTCTGCTTGACTTCCGCAATGACCTCGTTGGCGGTCGGCGCGTTGACAACGACGCCGATTGCACCCTGCATTTCGGCGTACGACGCCATATGCACCACGCGCTTGCCCTGCGTCAGTCCCCCGCCCACGCCCGCGAACACCGGAATATCCGAGGCGGAGAGGATTGCCTGCGTAATGACAGGCTGCGGCGTAAACGGGTACACCGCCATGATCGCGTCCGCATTGACGTTGCGTATGATGGCAAGGTCGGTTGAAAACACAATGGATTTGATCAGTTTGCCAAAAATCGGTATTCCGCTGCACTGCTGCGAAATTACCGCGGGAACACGCAGCGCGAATTTTCTCAGCGTTCCGTCGATGGGTGCGGGTGTGTTCATAGACGTTCCCTCCCTTTCTGTTTCATCGCTGGAGATCGTTTTCCGTCTGGTTTCATTCGATTATCGGTTGAAAAAAAGAACAACATGATTGCTGTGGTTCCATTTTAGCGGGGAATAAATACCGAAACAACCCCGCAACTGTAAACCCTTCATCAGTTTCCTGTGAACAAGTTACGACGTTGAACCGGTTTTGGGCACGCTTCGCCGGTCGAATCGGATCGTTCGATATTCATCGAAATATAATGCTTGACAATCATCTACGTTATGATATGATATGTTCGATGAACGTGAAAGGAACTTGTTCCATGGACAACGAAATTACGAGTTACCGCCCGCTGTTCCGCCAGCGTGAATATATGAAGTTGGTCGCCGCCAACGTGATCAACCGCTTTGGCGACTCCATCGACGCCATCGCCTTTTCCTGGATGATGTACGAAATTACGAAAAGCGCGGCGTTGATGGCGTTGATTCTGGGGCTGAACTATCTGCCGACAATCCTGCTGCAGCCCTTCACGGGCGCGCTGGTCGAGCATCTCTCCAAAAAGAAGGTCATGGTGCTGTTCGATATCGGCCGGGGTATCGTCGTTGCTGTCGGTGTGCTGTTTTATATCAAGGGCATGCTCACCCCCGCGATTCTGACCGTCATGACGCTGGTCATCTCCACGATGGAAGCCTTCCGCTCGCCCGCAGGCGCGGCAATCGTGCCAAAGCTGCTCGCGCCGGAGTATTACAAAATCGGCTCCGCGCTCAACCAGAGCGCCAGCCGCGTGACCGAGCTTATCGGTCTGGCTGTGGCGGGCGGGGTTGTTGCGCTTATCGGCGTAGAGGGCGCTCTGCTCATCGACGCGGCAACGTTCTTTCTCTCCGCGCTGATCATCGCGTTCATCCGTTTGCGGGAAGAGCTCGACGCGTCCCGCGTCAATCTCCGTTCCACGCTCTCCGGCTTTCTCGAAGGGTTTCAGCTGATCCGCGAAAACCGCGTACTGCTGGTTCTACTGCTCATCGGTGCGCTCATGAACTTTACGTTCGTGCCGCTCAACGCATTTTCCGTTCCGTTTATTGCAGATGTGCTCAAAGGCGGCGCGGAGACGCTCTCCATCATTCAGATTCTCTTTGTGGCGGGCATGGGGCTGGGCTCGGCCATCGCACCCAAGATCAAGCGCGTCAGCGGGCGAGTTCAGTTGGTCTTCTTCGGTCTTGTTTCCGGCGCGGGGCTGTGCCTGTTCGCACTCAGCGGTTACCTTCCCGGCGAAGTGCTCCGCTTTGGCACCGTGTTCTTTTCGTGCTTGCTGATCGGCTTTGCGGCGGGCGTGGTCAATGTAGTGTTCAGCGCGGCGTTTCTCAAGCTCGTTCCGCCGGACTACATGGCGCGCATGAGCGGGCTTTCCACAGCGATTCTCGTTTGCTCCATGCCGGTAGGCAACTTCATCTGCTCAGGCCTTGCGGCCGTCATGCCTATTGCGCTTGCCATTCTCGCTTCCGGCGGACTGTGTTTTCTATTGTATCTATGCGTTCTGCGGGTCAAAAGCCTCAAAGCGCTGTAGGGTCGGACTGACCCTCAACCCGCTGTGTTTGTTCGGAGGTGAACAATGACGTTGTTTTTGTGGTTCGGCCGTTGTGTTTCTCGAAAGGGAGGAAATGATTATGATGTTTCTGTTTACACTAAGCTTGTTTTTCAGACTGGAGGCGCTGTAAAATGATTGCATGTCTGTTCAGCATCTGCGCGCTCTACCGCATGGAGACCATGCATAAAGGGTGCGTCTGCATTTCGCAACTGCCGGTCTTCCCAATCGGCAGCGACCTCACCTGAGTTCAATCCCAACGTCATTCGAACAGCAATCGATCAACTGGAGGCGCTTTGCTATGGATTCTATCCGCTTTTTCCCGATCGACTACCGCAGCGAGGCTTCCGCCGCGCTCGGTATGCTCGCCTATCGAGGGGACGACCCCCGCGCGGGAGATATGCGTACCGCCGCCGCGCACTACAGCCGTAAATACGGCATTCCGGTCGAGGAATTCACCGGCATCGTCGAAGCGTTTGAATACCTTAAAACCAACCTGCGCTGCGAGGAAGCCGAACTGCAGACGTTGTTTGGCCGCTTCGACTCGTTCGATACCAATCTTGCGGATCAGTACATCATGCTGGAGCGTTCGCTCGGCCTTGAGCGCGTTCAAGTGCTCAACTACCGCATCGCCACGGCAATTTCGGACGACGACTCCGAGCCGGACTTCGACCACGCGGATCTTAGCGCACTGCTTTCTTACGCGCAGAATCTCTCCGTGCCGGATGAAGCGCGCTGGCTGTTTGTCGATTCCTGTATTCGCTACGACGAGTACCGCGCGCGTCTGGATTGCCTGCTCGATCAGGCCGAGCCTCTGCTCAGGCAGAAGGCGGACTTACTGGAACCGTATGCGCAGGCCGCGCTCGCGCCGTTTCAGAGCGACCCCAGCGGAGCCATGCTGTTTACCCATCTTGCGGAAGAAGGCGTCCGTCTGGACTGCCGCAGCGCGGACGTGTACCCGCTGATCATGCGCTTTTCTTCGCTGACGCTGTATTCCAACGTAACCATCGCAACCCACTTCAACGAGCCGGAGCGGGAATACCTAGCCGTCGGCGTGCTCGTTGACCGCATCAGCGCCTGCGCCAAATCCGGGCGGGATACGGTGGAATCCATGCTGACGCTTCTGCACGCGCTCGACGACAAGCGGCGGCTGGAGATTCTCACCGCGCTGAAAAACCGTTCCCTCTACGGTCAGGAGCTCGTCGCCGTGACCGGCCTTTCGGCCGCGACCATTTCGCACCATATGAGCGAGCTTGGCGGCGCGGGTCTGGTCACAATCGAAAAGCAGGGCGTCAAACTCCTCTACCACCTCAACGCAAAACGGCTGTCCGAGATGGCCGAGCTGATCCAGCAAAACTTTCTGGAGTGACAGATGAAGTAAACAAAAACCCGCGAAATGCGGGTTTTTGTTTGTCTTTATTCAATCGCCTTGAGCGATTCCACCATGTCGATCTTGCCAAGCTTCCGGCGCATGAGCACGTCCACAAGGAATGTAAACGAAAACGTAATCGCAACCGAGAGCAAGAAGCTCAGCGGCGTAATCATCACCTTAAACGTAACCATGTCGAAGCTCAGCTGCCCCATGACGAACCGGTGCAGCCAAATACCCAGCGGGATGCCCGCCAGCGCGCCAAGGAACGTCAGCACCAGGTTTTCGCGGAAGACATACGCCCCCACCTCCGGCGCGTAGAACCCCAGCACCTTGATGGTCGCAATCTCGCGGATGCGCTCGGTGACGTTGATATTGCTCAGGTTAAAGAGCACCACCATCGCCAGCGCCGCCGCCGAGGCGATGACCAGCAGAACGATGTAGTTCATGCTCGTCATCATGTTGTCAACGCGGCCGCGGACATCCTCCGTTACGGCAACGTTGGAAGCGCCCCGGTTGTTGATCAGTTCGGCCGCCGCAATATGGACGTCCTCGCCGGCATTGGTTGCCGCCAATACGGTCTTGTAGGCGCACTCCGTTTCAAACGTCGTTTCATACGTTTTCGGCGTCATGAGCATATAGTAGTACACGTAGTTTTCGAATATTCCGCTCACAGGCAGTTCCACTGAGCGCGTTCCGTCCACGCGCACCGAAATCTTGTCGCCAACGGAAACGCCGGTTACGCGCGCGAGTTTCTCGCTGATGGCCACGCTGCCGTCATTCGGGTAAGGAACGGCCTTCCCCTCGTAATGCAGGTCAAAGAGCTTCGTGATATTCAAATCGTCCGTAGCAAACACATTGACGGTTTTCGTTCCCTCGTTCGAAGGCACGTCCAGCGTGTCCGAACAGAGAAAGACGCACTCGCTCAACAGGTCGGACGTATCTGCAGTAAACTGCTCGCGTTCGGCCTCGTTTTTGGGCGTGTCAAACGCGATTCCGAGGTCGTATTTCATAATCGTTTCGAACTGCTCGCTGGCGATGTTGCTCACGGAATCCCGCACGCCAAAGCCCGTCAGGAGCAGCGCCATGCACCCGCCAATGCCGAGCACCATCATAAACAGCCGCTGTTTATAGCGAAATACGTTGCGGAACGACACCTTCTTTAAAAAGCTCAGCCGGTTCCAAAAGAACGGCAGACGCTCCAGAAAGACGCGCTTGCCTTCCTTTGGGGCTTTAGGGCGCATGAGCTGCGCGGGCATCAGCGTCATCTCCGCGCGGCAGGTAATCGCCGTAACCCCCGCCGAACAGGCAAGCGTTACCGCCAGAGAGACGAAAAACAGGTTCCAGTCGACCACATAGAGGATCGGCGCAAAGCCGTACAGCATGCCGTATGCCTGCCAGATCACCCACGGGAACAGCTTGATGCCGCCAAAGAAGCCGAGCACGCACCCGATGGTCGCCGCCGACGTCGAATACGAAATGTACTTCATGGCAATCGCGCTGTCGCTATAGCCCAGCGCTTTGAGCGTGCCAATCTGCGTGCGCTGCTCTTCCACCATGCGCGCCATCGTCGTCATGCAGACGAGCGCCGCAACGAGGAAAAAGAACACCGGAAACACCTTTGCAATGCCCTCGACGATTGCGGAATCGTTCTCGAAGCACGTGTAGCCAATGTTTGCCGAACGGTCGAGCACATAGCAGTCCGGCGCTTTCAGATCCGCCAGCTTTTCCTTTGCGTCGTCGATCTCCGTTTTTCCGTCGGCAAGTTCCTGCTCGGCATCCGCGAATTCTTGATCCGCTTCGGCCTTTGCGTCCAGATAGTCCTTATGGCCCTTGTCGTACTGTTCCCGGGCGATGTTGAGCTGGTGCTTGCCTTCCTGCAGCTGCGCCGAACCCGCCGCAATCTGCAGGCTCGCCGCGTCCAGCTGCGCCTTGGTATCGTCCAGCTGCGCTTTTGCCGCGGCAAACTGCGCGTCGGCCATGCCTTTTTGCGTGTTGAGCGTGGTCTGGCTGCTTTCCAGCGCGGTCAGCAGACCCTGATAATACGCAATCTGCGCCGCGTCGCTCGCGCCCTGCGCGGCCGCCAGCGCGCCTTCCAGCAGCGGACGCTGTGCATCTATCTGGCTTTGCGCTGCGGCAAACGCCGCGTCGGAAGCGGCCTTCTGGCTTTCGTACTCGTTCAACCCCTGCGTGTAAGCTGCAAAGCCTGCTTCGTAATCGTTCTTTGCGCTTGCCAGCGTGTCCTCGTTGTCATAGATCGCGCCCCAGCCGAGCTCAATCTGCTTGAGCGCGTCCGAAAGCTTCTGTTCAGCGTCGGCGAGTTCCTGTTCGGCGTCCGCTTTTTCGTCCAGATACGTTGCGTACCCGTCGTTGTATTTGTTTTCCGCGTCGCTGATCTGATCCAGCGCGTCCTGCACAAGCTTGTGATAGCGCGTGTTGGCGAGCGTGTTCAGTTTGTCCGTCAGCGGCTGCTCCATGGCGTCCACCTGCGCTTTGTAAGCGTCGGTAAAAATCGCCCCGGTTTCTTCCAGCTTGACGAACAGTTGGGTATAATAGTCCATGTC
>JBDKTD010000277.1:0-1576 GCA_039680365.1 Clostridiaceae bacterium | reverse complement strand
GTGCATTGGACAAGCATCGTCGCGGGCATGCTCGTTGCGGGGCTGACGGGATATTTCGCCATCAAGCTCATGATCGCGGCAATCAAGAAAAAGAAGCTCTGGGGATTCGGCGTGTATACGGCGGTGCTTGGCGTCCTCGTCATCGTCGACCAAACGGTGACGCACTTCTTTTTATAAAAACGGGAATTCCAAAGGGCGTGCTCTTTGGCAACCCGCTTGTATGCGTAAAGAAAAAGGTTCGGGAGAAATCCCGAACCTTTTTTATAACGATTTGATGAATCGAATCACTTCCAGCGGAACGCCAATGGTAACCTCCTGCCGCGCGCCGTCGCGGCGGTACCCGTTTGCTTCATAAAACGAAATCGCGCGCATGTTCTCGGCCAGCGTCCAGCAGCAGATACGCGTAAACCCGCGTTCGCGCGCTTTTTGCTCGATGTGTTTGAGCAGCCGCGTTCCGTATCCGCCGTGCCAGTATTGGGGTAGGAAGTAAAAGAAGCTGAATTCGCCCGCGTCCGGCAAGTCCTCTTCCCGCGCGGGGTGCAGGCACGACGCACCAATGGGAACGCCGTCCGCTTCCAGCACATAGTAGCGCATCTCGGAGTATCGATCCAACCCTGCGGCAAGCTGGCTCTGTTTCTTCTCGTCGGAGAGCGCGTCCAGCACCTCCTGCGGAACAATGCCCGCGTACGCCGCGCGCCAGGACGCGTTGACGATGCGCGCGATGGCGGGGGTATCTTCGCGGGTTGCTTGGCGAATCGTGACGGCTTGCATGAAAACGGCTCCTTTCCGTATGGCGTACGGCGTTTATCCGCCGTTAACGGCAGTATAGCGCGTTCCGGCGAGCGGTGCAAACGGCGCTTGTTTGGAAAGTTGGTTGTTTCCCGTGAAACATTCGGCAAAATAAACAAGCGGCGCGGATTGCTCCGCGCCGCTTTGCGTGTTCCCTTGTTATGCCACGACGATGTTGACGATGTTGCGAACCACGATGACCTTCTTTATGCTCTTGCCTTCGAGGAAAGGCTTGATATCTTCACAGGCAAGAGCCGCTTCTTCCACGGCTTTCGTATCCAGCGAAGCGGAGAGCGTAACGCGCGCGCGCACCTTGCCGTTGACTTGCACGCCGTACTCCACAACGTCCTCGATCAAAGCGCTCTCGTCGTAACCCGGCCAGGCAGCGTTTTGCAGCGGCGCGTAGCCGAGGCGTTCGTTGATTTCCTCGCAGAGGTGCGGCGCGACGGGTGCGAGCAGCAGAATCAGCGTATGCAGTTCGTCCTTGGTGAGCCTGCCCTTGGCGTAAAAGTCGTTGGTGAGCGACATCATGCTCGCGATGGCGGTGTTGAACTTCATGCGCTCATAGTCCTCGCCGACCTTCTTGATGGTCGCGTGGACGGCGCGCTTTTGATCGGCGTCCGTATCGCCTTCGCCCTGCACCATCTCCTGCAGCGTCCATACGCGGTCGAGAAAACGGCGGCAGCCGCGCGTGCCCTGCTCGTTCCAGGGAATCGGTTGGTCGAACGCGCCCATGAACATGATGTACGTGCGGAATGCGTCCGCGCCGTAAACGGGGATGTAGTCG
>JBDKTD010000060.1:0-24876 GCA_039680365.1 Clostridiaceae bacterium | reverse complement strand
ATCCTCGCGGCTCAGCCGACCATCGTGGGTCTCGGCATCGCGGGCGAAGTGATTCCAGGTATGACAAAAACGACCATTCTGCACGCGGGCCCGCCGATCACATGGGAACGCATGAGCGGCCCGCAGCGCGGCGCGGTCATGGGCGGCCTGATCTACGAAGGGCTGGCAAAGGACTTGATGGAAGCGGAAACGCTTGCCGCGAGCGGGAAAATCAAGTTCGACCCCTGCAACATGCACGACGCGGTTGGCCCGATGGCGGGCGTTGTCACCTACAGCATGCCGGTCTGGATCCTCGAAAATAAGGCGTTCGGCAACCGCGCATACTGCACCATCAACGAAGGCCTCGGCAAGGTGCTCCGCTTCGGCGCCTGCGACGAGGAAGTGCTTACCCGTTTGCGCTGGATGGAGAAGGAACTCTATCCGGTGCTCAAGGAAGCAATGGCGATTAAAGGCGAAATCGACGTCAAGGTGCTGATTGCAAAGCTCCTGCAGATGGGCGACGAAGGCCATAACCGCAACGAAGCGGGAACGTCGCTTCTCATCCGCGAGCTGGTGCCCGCCATTATGGCCTGCAGCAAACCGCAGGCGCAGAAGATTGCCGCCTATAACTTCATCAACGGCAACAACCATACGTTCTTGAACATCTCCATGCCTGCCATGAAGTGCACGCTCGACCCGATTTTCGATATTCCGTACTGCACGGTGGTCGCCACCATGTGCCGCAACGGAACGGACTTCGGTATCCGCATCGCGGGGCTTGGCAAAGACAAGTGGTTTACCGGCACCGCCGAGATGGTCAAAGGCCTGTATTTCCCCGGCTATGAGGAAAAGGATGCCGCGCGCGATTTGGGCGACTCCTGCATTACGGAGACGGCGGGCATCGGGGGTTTCTGCATGGCGGCGGCTCCGGCCATCGTCCAGTTCGTGGGCGGGCAGGTCAGCGACGCGATCAACTATTCCACCCAGATGTACGAAATCACCGTCGGCGAAGGTCAGGCGTACAAGATTCCCGCGCTGAACTTCCGCGGCGGACCTACGGGCATCGACATCCTCAAGGTGATCGAAACCGGCATCCGGCCGATTATCAACACCGGCATTGCGCATAAAAACCCCGGCGTCGGCCAGGTTGGCGCGGGGATCGTCCACCCGCCGGAAGATTGCTTCAAAACAGCGCTCGCGGCTTGCGCAAAGGCCTGGACAGAATAAGCGCGTTGTTTTTCAAACCGACTCCCGCACCCAACACGGCTATGATACAAAAGCGGGCGTCTCCGCATACGGACTCCGGCTCTGCATAAGAGCGAAGATATAGAACACCAAACCTTTTGAAAAAACATTCGAAAAAGCATTTGAGTAAAATTAGAAAAAACATTAGAAAAAACATTTGAAGAAACATTCGAAAAAACACACCAGGAGGGAAACACAATGAGCAAATGGTCCGATATCAAAATGTATGACCTCACGATCCCGATCGGCATCTGCACGCCCGCATGGCCGACCTATGAGCCGCTTCAGATGAAGTTCTTCAAGCGTCTCACCCCCAACGGCGCAAACGGCCAGCTGATGACGCACAGTAACCACGTTGGCACCCATCTGGACGGTCCGCTGCACTTTGACACCGCGGGGCGCGACGTTGCGTCGCTGGAGCTGACCAAGCTCTGCGCGCCGGGCGTGGTTGTAGACCTCTCCGATCAGGCGGAGGACTTTGGCATCTACACCCCTGAAGATATCGAGCGCCGGGTCACCGTTAAGGAAGGCGACGTGCTCATTATCAACACCGGCTACCATATCTACGGCTGGGACAGCCCGACCGCCGACGAGCGCCGCTACATGCTGCGCCATCCCGGCCCGTCGCTGGATTTCATCCAGTGGGTGCGCGATAAGAAAATCCGCTGGATCGGCGTGGACTGCGGCAGCGCGGATCACCCGATGAACACAAAGATTCGCGACTGGGAGCCCATGGAAGCGACCGCCTGCGACAAGCTCTTCCAGAAAAAGTACGGCAAAACGCTCAACGAAGTGTACCCCTGGCCGGAGCACTATCAGGCCATGCACATTGAGCTGTTCTGCAAGCCCTACGAAGCAATCCACGCGGAATGTCTCGGCGGGGAGATCGAGAAGCTCTCCAACAAGCGCTGCGTCATCGGCATCTTCCCCTGGAAGCTGGTCGAAGGCGAAAGCTGCATCAGCCGCGTCGTTGCGTTCGACGGGTTTGACGATGTATAATCTCTGAAACACAGGGGCGGCCGGGGCGATATCCTCCGTTCCGGCCGTCTCCTGAAAACGACTTTCAGGAGGCGGACAGATGGGACCAATCTACGCGCTGCTCACCGTGGCGGCTATGGCAGGAATTTTTGTATTCATTTCATATTATCGCAAATGGAAAGTCAACCCAATTTGCGACAAGTTTGCCACGCGATACTGTGAACTGGCCGATCTGGTTTTGCCTGATTTATCCTGCACCGCCGAACTGGCGGTTGAAGCAATCGGCGGTGGCTTGATGCGGCTTAAGCCGCTGGAAGAACAGCCGCCTCAGATTCAGGCTTTGATGCGGAAACCCGCGGATGAAGTCGTCATCAAACTGCTCAGGGAACTGTATTTCCTGCGGGATGAGATTCAAGCCCACGCCAGCAACGGGAATCTCTCGAAGGATAAATACAACGCCATAACAAATCAAACATACGATACGGCAAACATCTTCTTTTCGGTTATTTCACACCCGGAGGACACGCTGTCCCAGAACGATATCGACAATTTTCACTACTATCTGCAAAGACAAAAACACATTCGCAACGTGACGTTTCCTTCGATCGTTTCGAAGGCTTGCGCCGAGGCGATCGCTGTTTCCTGACCACAGCGAAGCCGTTTTTCAAGCCTCTGAAGTAACGGTCGGCCACACTTTTTTCAAAAATGTTGCATGACGGACATACCCGTGTGAAAACAGGAATATAAACTATTACTGTTATCAGTTGAAGATGCCGGATTCCTTTGGATTCCATACCGCGGCAAAAGCAACGAACGGGACGGTCAGTCGGAAACACGAAGCGCTTCCAGCTTGGAAACGGCGGCGCGGGAACAGATTATTTTGGAGGGTTGCAAATGAAGGAATTCGACTATTTTCAGCCGAAGACCATCGCGGAGGCATCCGAACTGCGCGCACGGTACGGAAAAGCAGCCGTGCTGCTCAATGGCGGAACGGACGTGGTGATTCAGCTGCGTGAAAAACTGATTTCGCCGGACGCCGTGATCGACATCAAACACATCCCCGGTTTGGACAAGATTACATTTGATCAGCAAAACGGTCTTGTAATCGGCGCCTGCGCGACGGTTGCCGCGCTTTCCGCGGACGAGAACGTAAAACGGTATTACCCCTTTTTGAGCGAAGCCGCCGAGTCCATTGGCAGCAAGCAGGTGCGTAACCGCGCCACCTGCATCGGCAACATCGTTAACGCTTCTCCGCTTTGTGACACCGGCACTCCGCTCTACGCGCTGAACGCCGTGGTCATGCTGGAGAGCGCTTCCGGCAAGCGCGAAGTGCCGATTGCGGAGTTTATTACGTTCGTACGCAAAACCGTGCTCAAAGAAGACGAACTCGTCACCGCCATCCGCGTGCCGTATGTGGAAGGCGTGAAGGGCGTGTTTACGAAGGTTGCCCGCAGAAAGGAAGTCGATCTTTCGACCATCTGCGGAACGATCGTCAAGGACGGAAGCGTCTTCCGCATCGCGCTCGGCGCGGTTGCGCCGACGCCCGTACGCCTGCCGAAAACAGAAGCGCTGCTGGCGGGAAAACCGCTGACGGACGCGCTGATTGAGGAAGCGGCAAAGCTCGCCCAAACGGAAGTTTCACCCATTGACGACGTGCGCGCCAGCAAGGCTTACCGGCTGGACGTGACGGAAGTCATTGTGAGAAACGGCCTTATGGCGGTTCGGTAAGGGGGAAAGAACATGAAGAAGATTCACGTTTGTTTTTTCATCAATGAAGAAGCCTATGAAATGGACGTTCAGCCGAACCGCACCATGCTCAGCGTTATCCGCGACGAACTGCACCTCACCGGCACAAAAGTCGGCTGCGCGGCGGGGGAATGCGGCGCCTGCACGGTGATTGTGGAAGGCAAACCCATCAACGCCTGCCTCGTGCTCGCGCCCGAGATGGACGGCATGCATATTACCACCATTGAAGGCGTTGCCGACCACGACGGAAACCTCTCCCCGCTGCAGAAAGCGTTTGTCGAACACGCCGCTCTCCAGTGCGGCTTCTGCACGCCGGGCTTTATTATGAGCGCAACCGCGCTTCTGGACGAGAACCCGACCCCGACGCGGGACGAGATTAAGCACGCCATCTCCGGCAACCTCTGCCGCTGCACGGGATATATCCGTATTATCGAAGCCATTGAAGACGTTGCCAAACAGAACGCCAATCAAGCGAAGGGAGGTGCGAACTGATGGAAGAACTCAAATATGTAGGCAAATCGGTTGACCGCTGCGACGCGATTAAAAAAGTGACGGGCGCCGCCGAATACGTGGACGATATCCATCTACCGCGCATGCTCTACGCCCAGTGCGTCCGCAGCCCTTACGCGCACGCAAAGATCATCTCAGTCGACCTGACGGAAGCGAGAAAACTGCCGGGCGTACGCTGCGCCATCTGCGGGGACGAATACCCCAACCGCGCTGGTCTGTATCTGGAAGACCGGTACTTTATGGCAAAGCCGGGCGATACCGCCAAATACATGGGTGAAGCCGTAGCCGCGATTGCGGCGGAAACGCCGGAAATCGCGCAGGCGGCCTGCGACCTCGTCAAGGTCGTTTACGAAGAACTGCCCGCCGTGACGAACGCTCTGGACGGCATGAAGCCGGACGCGCCGGTGATCCATCCTGACCTCGGCAAATACAAGGTCGCTCCGATCTTTTACCCCGTGCCGGGCACGAACATTTCGCATCATTACGTTCTCCGCAAGGGCGACTTTGAGACCGCCGCCGCGGAAGCGGACGCGATATTCGAAAACTCGTTTTACATTCCGCATGTCCAGCACGTGCCGCTCGAACCGCACGCCTGCATGGCCAAGTACGAAGCGGACGGCAAGCTGACCGTTTGGGCGAGCTGCCAGTCTCCGTATGCGGTTCGCCAGGCGCTCTCCGTTGCGTTCGATATGGCGCTCAATAAAATCCGTGTCATTTCGCCGACGGTCGGCGGCGGCTTCGGCAGCAAGGCGGGTACGACGCTGGAAGGCATTGTCATTCCGCTCGCGCTGCATTGCCAGGGCAGGCCGGTCAAGCTGGTCTATTCCCGCGAGGACGAGTTCGTCAACGCGTATGTCCGCCAGGGCATGCACGCGACCATCAAGACCGCTGTGAAAAAAGACGGCAGAATTCTCGGCGTCAAGAACGACTTCATCTGGGACGGCGGAGCCTACACCGAGTACGGCGTAAACATCACCAAGGCGGGCGGATGGGCGAGCGCGGGCCCGTATGACATAGACAACGTCTGGACGGACAGCTACTGCGTCTATACCAACCATCCCGTCGGCGGGCCATACCGCGGGTTCGGCATGTGCGAAATTCACTTCGCCATCGAGCAGAATATCGATATGGTCGCCGAGGCGATCGGCATTTCGGACGTCGAAATCCGCCGCATCAACGGCATTCGTCCGGGCGGGTTCACCGGAATGGGCGAAAAAATGGACGTTGCTGGCTATCAGGACTGCCTCGAAACCGTACTCAAGGATATGGAATACGAAAAGCCGAGCGTGCAGCCCGAAAATCCTAAAAAAGTCCGCGCAAAAGGCATTGCCAGCGGCTGGAAGTCGCCTTCCATGCCGACCAACGCCGGCAGCAGCGCGATTATCCGCATGAACGAGGACGGAACGTTCTTCCTCATGTCCAGCGGACAGGAAATCGGTCAGGGCGCGGCGACGGTGCTTTCGCAGATCGCGGCGGAGGTGCTCTCCGTTCCACCTTCCAAGATCACCTATGTCTCCGGCGACACCGACCATACGCCGTATGAATGGCAGACGGTGGCGAGCCGTACGACCTACTGCGCGGGCAACGCCATCAAGCTGGCCGCGGAAGATCTTGTTGATAAGGTGCTCGATCTGGCGCAGGTGAAGATGGGCGCTATGAAGCGCGACCTCATCTTTGAGGACGGCTACGTTGTACACAAAATCTACCCCGAACGCAGGCTGCCGATTTCGGACTTTGCGCTGGGCGTTTCGTTTTCGGACGGCTCCGGCTACGGCGGCCCCGCCATCGGCGTCGGCTCGTTTACGCTGGAGAACAACATTAATACCGACAAGAAAACGGGCGTTGCCAAGCATCACCCGGCGGCGTTCTGGACAATGGGCGTCAACGGCGCGGAGGTCGAGGTGGATACCGAGACCGGCGTGATCAGGGTGCTCAAGATGTGCTCCTGCTTCGACGCGGGCAAAGTCATCAACCCGGCTCTCTTCTGCGCGCAGAGCGAGGGGGCTATGGTGCAGGCGCTCGGTACGGCAATCTTTGAAGAACTCAAGCTCAAGAACGGGCGCGTGCTCAACAAGAGCTTTATGGACTATAAGATTCCCACTGCTGACGACATCCCCGAACTTGTGGTAAAATATGTTGAGCACGCGGAACCCACCGGTCCTTACGGGGCGCGCGGCGTAGGCGAACCGCTCATGGTTCCCGGCGCGCCGGCCATCGCCAACGCGGTGTACAACGCCATCGGGGTTCGGTTCCACAGGATGCCGATTACGCCGGAGGACGTCCTCAGGGCGCTGCGTGAAAAACAAACAACGAGATAAAGCAGTTCTTGCATTCGTCGGGCGGTTCGTGTATCCTAGGGCGGATAGGGCCTGAAACACGATCCGCCCCGACGGGGCTCTTGAAAAATCCATGACGACAATCGCACCTTGACAAACACGTGAACTGTCTGCGTTTGCACGAAAAACAAAGCAAACGCAACGCTCTCCTTTTTGCCTTACCCGGAAACGGTAAAAGCAGGAGAACAGCGCTTTGCGCGCCGGGACAGAGAAACACGGCATAATAAACTAACACGATTTATCAAATCACGACTTGCCAGTCCGGTTTTGCAGAGCGGAAGCTTGTATCGAAACGGGATGGTTCCGCTGCGAAAGCGGGAGATGTTCCACGGCGAGGCAAGAAAGAATAGAATTCATTGAATATCGTTTCAACAGTATGATTTGTAAATATGAAAAAGGGAAAAGGATGGACCGATTACCCTCCATTAGAGGCCTTTTGGGATAAGGCCGGTTATGGTTTGCGCTCGATTACGATCAGCGTTTTGCTGCGTGATGCAAGATAGCGCGAACACACGACAAATAGGTATCAAGGGGCGAAAGCTCTTATGATAAACAGGAGAAATGGAGACCTAATCACACAAAAAAATTAGGAGGTAATTCAATGGAAAAGAAAGTCGAAGGCATTTACGATGGCTTTAAAGAGCTCGGAACCGGCAAAATGATGGTTCTCGGTCTCCAGCACGTATTTGCAATGTTTGGGGCTACTGTTCTTGTTCCGATTATTTGCGGCATGTCCATCTCTGTTACCTTGTTCTGCGCCGGTATTGCGACGATCTGGTTCTTCTTCATCACGAAGCGCAGGGTTCCGATTTTCCTCGGCTCTTCGTTCGCATTCATTGGCGCAATCCTGGGAGCCGCGAGCACGCTCGGCATGCCGTACGCAACCGGCGGTATCGTTGCCGCAGGTTTAACGTATGTTATCTTTGCAGCGCTGTTTGCCATCTTTGGGCCGAAACGCATCATGAAGCTCTTCCCGCCGGTCGTCACCGGCCCGATCATCATGCTGATTGGTCTTGGACTGTCGTACTTTGCGTTCAACCAGGCGGCAAACAACTGGTGACTGGCGATTATCACGATTGTCATCGTGATTGCGGTCAACATCTGGGGCAAAGGCATGATCAAGATCATTCCGGTTTTGATCGGCATTTTCGGCGCTTACCTGATTGCCTGCATCGTCACCGCGTTTGGTCCCGCCTGGGTCGACTTCTCCGGCTTGAAGATTACGGGAATTGCCGACATCATCTCAATTCCGCCGTTCTTCCTCCCGAAATTCGATCTTGGAACGATGCTGACATTCATCGTTGTTGCAGTTGCGGCGCTCGTTGAGCACATTGGCGATATCTGCGCCATCGGCGCAACCTGAGGCAAAAATTTCATTGCCAACCCCGGCTTGACCCGCACGCTTCTCGGCGATGGTCTTGGAACCTCGTTTGCGGGCCTCCTGGGCGGACCCGCGAATACAACCTACTCCGAGAACACCGGCGTTGTGGCGCTCACGAAAGTATATGACCCGAAAGTCATGTTCATTGCGGCATGTATGGCGATTGTTCTTTCGTTCGTCAGCCTGTTCGAAGCGTTCGTCAACACGATTCCCGCGGCCATCATCGGCGGTATTTCCATCGTGCTCTACGGCATGATTACCGCTACCGGCGTTCGTACGGTTGTTGAGAGCAAAGTGGACTTCAAGAATATGCGCAATGTTCTTGTTGCCGCGCTCATTCTGGTCACCGGCTTGGGGATTCAGACGAGCTCTGCGATGGGCTCCAACTCCGCCGCGCTGGTTTGGGGTACTGTCAAAATCGGCAGCCTGAGCTTCTCCGGACTGGCCACCGCAGCCATCGTTGGCATCGTTGCCAATGCCATTCTCCCGGGTAAGGACTACGAGTTCTCCATGGAAGAATAGCAAAGCGCTTTCAAACTCCTAGCACTCCATTTCTCATACACAAAGACGGCGGTTCATCCGCCGTCTTTTTTGTATCTAGTATTTGCGTATTTGAATAAACGGAGAAAACAGCAGAAGGAGAAAAGAAGTTCAATTCCCTTCTTCCAGCTCGGCTTCGAGAAGCGCGATGCGCTCCTCTTCGGTCGGCACCGGTTCGCCCGCGTGATAGAACACGCCGTTTTCGAACGTATCCCCAACCGCGACAAGCCTGAGCTGAACATTCACGGCGCTGGGAAAGTCAAACGCGTTGGAAGCGCAGAGCCAGATAATGTTGGTCACAATGCCGTTTTCGATAACGGCGTAATTCGTTGGCTGATCCATTCAATTCTCCTCCTTATGCGCTGCGGTGGTTGCGAATTACGACAATTCCGCTGCCGCCCCATCCACCAGAGCTGTCATTTGCAGAACCGCCGCCGCCGCCACCGCCGCCAGTATTCGCAGGTGCGCTAAACCCAGCCGCGTTAGAAGCGCCGCCGCTTGTGCCTCCACCAGCGCCACCCAAACCGCCCGCGCCATTAGAATAATACGCGCCTCCGCCGCCGCCGCCAGAATACAGCGTTAAGGAAGAATCTGAAAATTCATGCGTATTTGAACCCTGCCCGGTACCGCCTGTTATTACTCCGTTTGCAGTACCGTTTCCACCGTTGCTGCCACCAGCTTGCCCGCCGTGATCCGGACTTGCAACACCGCCGGCACCACCGCCTGAGCCGCCGTTTTGACCGTATCTAAAGTCTATTCCACCGCCGCCGCTGCCGCCGTTTGCCGAATATCCGAACGCAGACGATTGACCACCGCTGCTGTTTGGGGCGCCGCCGCCTCCTACGCTTACGGGGTAGGCGGTTCCGGCGAGAAGGGTTACTGACGCTTGCGTACGCGTATACCCGCCGCCACCACCCGCGCCGCCACTCGCGCCCGCTGGCGTCCAACCGCCACCGCCGCCGCCGACCAGGAACGCATCGATCACAACCTTGCGCGTAACGGTGAGAATCCCGCTGGAAAGGAAACGGTAGCGGTAGTTCCTTCCGCCTTCGTCCAGAAAAGAGTAAGCGCCGGAAAACGAAAACACTGGCTTGCCAACGCTGCCCGCAAGTACGCTGCCGCGCCGCATCATCCTCATGCGACGCCTCCGGCCAGCAGCCAAACGTTCGCGGTAATCTGTTTAAGCGTTGCGCAGGCATACTGACCGGCAAAGAGCACCGCGCCGTCGAGAGAGGCGAGCGCTACGCCGGGCGCCGCGACAACGGTGAGCGCGCCCGCACCGTACTGGCAGAGCTCGATTTCCGTGCCAATCGGTAACGCGACGGAAGCGTTGGCCGGGATAGTCAGCGTTCCCGCGGAGGAAAGGTTCATCAAAATCAGCTTACCCGCGTCGGAGAGCTGCAGCGTGCGGCTTGCGGTATACGCCAAAGCGGCGGCGCTTGCCTGCTCCGGAATAACCTTGCCGTTGGAGAGCGCCGCGGCTCCGATGCTTGCGGGAGACAGCGCGTCCGCGTCACCGGATGCGTGGCGCGAAGCATGCGCAATGGGCGTCACGGGATCGGAACCGTTCGGCCCGTGCTGGGAAGCGTGGGTGGCGGCGGCAGCGCCAACCGCACCGGGTGTGGCCGGGATGGCGGGTTTGTTGCGGATAAACGCGTCCGAAGCGGTATCCGCTTCCGTCCAGTTTGCCTGCACGTTCATTTCTCCAATGTCGTTGCCGATCCGCTCGGCCGCGACGAGGGCGGCGGAAGCCGCTTCGTTTGCCGCGCGCGCGGCTTCGATCAGCGGCGGGTAGGCGGCGTTGGCACGGATGATCTCGCCGCTGATGAGCGACTTGCGGCAGCGGAAATCAAAGCGCGTGCTCGTAATCAGCGTGGCGTCGTTTGATCCGCTGTAAATCTGCACGTCCGCGCTGACGTTGCCCGCGCCGTATGCGGTTGGCAAAAGCAGGATATCGAACGCGCCGGTTTCGCCGGACTTCGTAATGCCGCTGGTTTCATCCTGCATAGCAAAGCCGCTGCTGGAAGCAAAGACGACACAGAGCTTGCATCCCGTAAGGTCCATTGCGTCGCCGTTGTTGAGCAGGGTTACGTGCAGGACGTTGCCCGTGTCGCCCTCGACCACTTCGAACGGCCGGAACGGGAGCGTCCGCATCATGTCGAGAACAATGGAATAATCTTTTGTTTGCATGTTTTCCTCCTGATAAGTTTTTGCAGGGGTATCCAACTTCATTATCAGGCAGAAAAAGTGCGAAATTTCTTATAATTTATAGAATCTTAAACAAGGGTTTCCCAAGGGATAATCCCTTAGGTCGGGGTTTGGGGCGAAGCCCCAAGAATAAAAGAGAGGGGATTTTTAAGGGACTTGTCCCTTAAACAGGGGTTCGGGGGCAGAGCCCCTGAAAGAGAAACTCTTTCCCCAAAACGCAAAAGCCGCCCTCCTGCAGGAGAGAGCGGCTTTGCCTGTCTGAACCGAGGGGAAGAACCCTGCCGTATTAGAAATCGACTTCCGTGTCGTAATAGCAGGCCTTGAGCAGTTTCTCCATCTCCTTGGGGGTGATGGAGCGCGGGTTGGAGCCGGTGCAGGCGTCGCCAACGGCGAGTTCCGCAACCTTGGGCAGCTTTTCGAGGAATTCTTTTTCGTCGATGATGCCGCCTTCGTAATCCTTGATACCGCCGGGGATATCCAGCTTGGCGTTCATGGCGCGAATGTGCTTGATGAGCGCGCCGGCTGTGGGTTCCAGGCCGAGGAATGCCGCGATTTCGCCGTAGCGCTTTGCCGCTTCCGGATTCTTGGCGTTGTAGGCGATAACCTTGGGCAGATACATGGCGTTTGCGCAGCCGTGGACAATATGCCCGCCGCTGTAAGCTGCGCCGGTCTTATGCGCCATGGAGTGGACAATGCCGAGCAGCGCGTTGGAGAACGCCATACCCGCGAGGCACTGCGCGTTATGCATGCGATCGCGCGCTTCCATATTGCCGTTGTACGAATCAATCAAAAACTCGCTGACCATCTTGATGGCGTGGATCGCGAGTGCGTCGGTATAGTCGCAATGGAGGGTGGAAACGTAGGCTTCGATGGCGTGGGTAATCGCGTCCATACCCGTATGCGCGGTGAGCTTCTTGGGCATCGTTTCCGCAAGGTCGGGGTCTACTATCGCAACGTCCGGCGTGATGTTGAAGTCCGCCAGCGGGTACTTGACGCCCTTGTGGTAGTCCGTAATGACCGAGAACGCGGTCACTTCGGTCGCCGTGCCGGAGGTGGAAGGAATGGCACAGAAGCGCGCCTTGGTGCGCAGCGTCGGGAAGTTGAACGGAATGGTGAGCGACTCGAAAGTCGTTTCGGGATATTCGTAAAACGCCCACATGGCTTTCGCCGCGTCGATGGGGGAGCCGCCGCCGATGGAAACGATCCAGTCCGGCTGGAACTTGCGCATGGCTTCCGCGCCGCGCAGAACGGTTTCCACGGAGGGGTCGGGTTCAACGCCTTCGAACAGTTCCACCTGCATGCCCGCTTCTTTTAAGTAGGCAACGGTGCGGTCAAGAAAACCGAAACGCTTCATGGAACCGCCGCCAACGACGACGATCGCCTTTTTGCCCTTGAGGGTTTTGAGCGCTTCGAGGGAACCTTTGCCGTGATACAGGTCTCTGGGGAGTGTGAAACGTGCCATAACTTTGATCTCCTTTATATCAGTACATTGTTATCGATATCTGATATCGATAATATAGCACTGATATAATTTCGTGTCAAGACTTTTCCAGAAATTTGTATCGTACAATCTTTCCAGCGTTTTCAACGCAGAAAATCCCGCGAACAGGTCTGCGCCAGACGCGGGCGGACGTAAAAAAACAGCACGGTTTCCCGTGCTGTGGGTTTCGGTTCTTTCGGTTACTTGACCAGACCGGATTCGAGCCGCTCAGACAGGTGCTTACTGAGCACTGCAAGAGAGGCCGCCATGTTTTCGTTTTGCACAAGAATGCCTTCCGGCGTGTTCAGGTGCATGGGCGCGAAGTTCCAAATGGCCAGCACGCCGCTGCCGACAAGCGCGTCGCAAACCGCCTGCGCCTGCGAAGCGGGCACGGTGATGATGCCGATATGGATATTCATGCTCTGGCAGATCGAGGGGAGTTTGCTCATTGGCAGCACTTGCTTGCCGGAGATCTCTCCGCCGGTCAGGTTGGCGTCTACGTCGAACGCGGCGACGATGCTGAGGCCGTAGGCTTCGAACCCGCGGTAGGAGAGCAGCGCGCGTCCCAGACTGCCCGCGCCGACGAGCACCGCTTCGTTGGAATTGTCGTAACCCAGGCAGCTTTCGATTGCGCCGATGAGTTCCCGCGTTTGAAATCCGGTTTTCGGTTTGCCCGCGATGTTGCTGACGGAAGCGAAGTCCTTGCGCACCTGCACCTCGTTGAGCCCGAGCTGGGCTGCAACGGTGGGCGCGGAAATGATCTCCGCGCCGGAATCCAGAGCCGTGCGCAGCGCCTGCAGGTAATACGGCATACGCTGCAGCGCTTGCCTCGAAATCGAGACCGGAGTTTCTTTCGGCATAGTACACCTCCGTTAGTCCATATCGATATTATAATACTGTTACAAGTCGTTTGTCAACGCAACGATTTATCGTATGTCTGAAGTCGCCGCGACAGAAAATCTTTCGCCTATTTTGTATAGTATAACGGAAATACGGCGAATAGAAAAGAGAATTTTCCGTCCGGAATTCAGCAAGGCGATCAATTGGTCAAAACGGAAGGCTGTTTCGACGCCTGGTAAAACAGACTGACAAGGGCTATTCTTCGGTATCGGTATCGTCCAGTTCGGATTCCGCCGCCGTGCTGGCGCCGGAAGCGAAAGGCTTAGCCTGGCGCGCCGTGCGGTATTTCCGCGGGCTGCACTGCAGTTCCTGACGGAACACCTTTGCAAAGTAGCTGGGGCTGTTGAAGCCGGTGGCAAAGCAGATATCCGAAACGCTTCGATCGGTGTTCGCAAGCAGGCCCGCCGCCGCGCGGATGCGGTATTGCAGCAGATAGTCAATGGGGGATGTATCCAAAACTTTGCGGAAGCACCGGTAGCACTCGCTTTCGCTGATGGCGGAAGCGCCCGCAATCTGGGAAACGGTCAGCGGCTCGGCATAGCGCGCGTGGATGAAGCCCAGCATTTGCTTGATGCGCACGGAGTCCTTGTTTTGTACAAGGTCGTTTTCCGCGAGGCGGTCTTTCTGGTTGAGCAGGATGGCGTGCAGCATGCGCATGAGTTCCACCTGCACAAGGATTTCAAAGCCATATGCGTCTCCTATGAACGCGCCAAACGCGTTTTGGAAATACGCGATCGCTTCCTGCTGCCAGGGGACGTCGTGGCTTAAAAGCACTTCGGAGAGCGCGGCGCTGTGCATCAGCGGCTGAATATAGCGCTGCTGAACAATGCTCTGGGGAAAGCTGCTCACGAGCTCCGGCTGAAACACAAGGCTGTTGATGCGGCTCGGTACGCCGGGCACGGCACGCTTGAGCTTATGCAGCACATTGCTGTTGATGAAGATGGCGTCGCCAGCGGAGATTCGGTACTCCGTTTCGCCGCAGAGCACGCAGGTTTCGCCCTCCGTTACCAGCACGATCTCCAGTTCCTCGTGCCAGTGCCAGGGGATATTGCCCGCAAGGTACTTGCCGGGATCCTCGTCGTACCCCGCGCAGGGGAAAACGGGCGTGCCGTGTTTGGTGAGCTCATGCAGATCCGGGCCGATGGAGAGATCGAGCAGCTGAAGCGCTTTCATAGGAAATTCATCCTTTTGCGAAATAGAGTATCGTGCTAATAATCACGACAATTATAACGTTATGCGTTTAGAAACGCAAGAATATTAACAGTATTGCGCTCGTTTCGTGCAAGAATTGCACAATGCGGCAAAAAAAGACCCGGACGATGACCGCCGGGTCTGCTTTTTGCAAGAAAACGCTACAACGTTACCGCCTCCAGCGGCATTGATTCCGGTATCGGGTGGCGAGTAAGGAACCGATCCACCTGCTCGACGGAGCGGCCGATATGGCGCATCGGGTCGAGTTCCGCCTGAATATCCGCTTGATCCAGCGGGAAGTCCGCATCGGCGGAGAGCCGCTCGGCAAGGTCGTTTGGCAGACCCTGCGAAAGGCGTTCTTTTGCCGCGACGGAGTGCTTGCGAATGATTTCGTGCAGCTTCTGCCGGTCGCCGCCCTTTTTGACGCCCGCCATGAGCAGGTTTTCCGTTGCGAGAAACGGCAGCGCGTCCGAAAGAATGCGAGCGTTGGCGGCTTCGTGCACGATCAGGCCGGCGGCGACGTTTGCCATCAGGCGGAGGATCGCGTCGGTTGCAAGGAACGCTTCCGGCAGCGAGAGCCTGCGGTTGGCGGAGTCGTCCAGCGTGCGCTCCATCCACTGCGCGCTCGCGGTGAGCGGCGCGTTCAGCGCTGTGGTCATCACAAAACGGGCGAGCGAGCAAATGCGCTCCGAGCGCATGGGGTTCTGTTTATACGCCATGGCGGAGGAGCCAATCTGGCCGGATTCGAACGGCTCGGATAGGATGCCGTCGTGCTGCAGCAGGCGAACGTCCCCGCCGAAGCGGTAGGCGCTCTGTGCCACGCTCGAAAGCGCGTTGAGGATCCGGCTGTCGAGCTTGCGCGGGTAGGTTTGTCCCGTGACGTCGTAGCACTCGGAAAAGCCAAAATCCGCCGCGATTCTGTTGTTGAGCTCGTCAATCTTCTCCGTATCCCCGCCAAAGAGCGAAACAAAACTCGCTTCCGTGCCCGTTGCGCCCCGGCTGCCCAGAAAGCGGATGGCGGAAAGCGTGTCCGTAATCTCCTCAAGGTCGAGAAACAAGTCCTGCATCCAGAGGCAGGCTCTGCGGCCGATAGTGACCGGCTGGGCGGCCTGAAAATGCGTGTAGCCAACGGTGGGAATCGCTTTTGTGCGCTCGGCGAACGGCTTGAGCGCGGACAGCACGGCATAGACGCTGTTTTGAATGCTCAAGAGCGCGTCTCGCAGGATGATTAAATCCGCGTTGTCGGTTACAAAGCAGCTGGTCGCGCCCAGATGGATGATGCCCGCCGCGTTGGGGCAGACGAGCCCGTAAGCGTAAACATGCGCCATCACGTCGTGGCGAACCTGCTTTTCGCGCGCTTCCACCGCGTCGTAGTCAATATCCGTTTGGTGCTCCGCGAGTTCGTCCACCTGCTGCTGGGTCACCGGCAGGCCGAGGGCGCGCTCCGCGCGCGCAAGGCTCGTCCAGAGCCTGCGCCAGGTGGAATACCGCATATCCGGCGAGAAGAGCCGCTGCATTTGTGCGGAAGCGTAGCGGCTGTTGAGCGGACTTTCGTAGACGTCGCGCATGGATTACCTCCGGATAATTGCGTCCCGATCCGCGCCCACGGAGATATTCGTAATCGGGCAGCGAATGTTCTTTTCGATATAGAGAATGTAGTCCTGCGCCGCCTGGGGCAGATCGCCAAAGGAACGGCAGCCGGAGATATCGGTTCCCCAGCCGGGCATGTATTCGATAACGGGCTTGGCTTCCGCAATGATGGCGGGGAAGGGGAAGTCGTCCGTCTTTTTGCCGTGCAGTTCGTACTGGACGCAGACGGGGATCTTCTCCATGTAGGAGAGGATATCGATCTTGGTGAGCGCCACTTCTGTTGCGCCTTGCATGGTTACGCCGTAGCGCGTGGCCACGATATCCATGGGGCCGACGCGGCGGGGACGGCCGGTTGCCGCACCGTATTCCGCGCCCGCTTCGCGCAGGCGGGAAGCTTCCTCGCCGAACCATTCCGCCGTGAACGGGCCTTCGCCCACGCAGGTGGAGTACGCTTTGACTACGCCGATCACGCGGTCGATCTTCGCCCCCGGCATGCCCGCGCCAATGGGCGCGTAGGCCGCCAGCGGTGCGGAGCTGGACGTGTAGGGGTAGATGCCGAAATCCAAGTCACGCAGCACGCCGAGCTGTGCTTCAAAGAGGATGTTCTTCTTGCCGTCCGCTTCCCGCAGGAACGCGCCGGTATCGCAGATATAGGGCTTGAGCGGTTCGCCGTAGGCGATCAGCCAGTCCATGAGCTCATCGAGCGAGTAGGTTTTTGCGCCATAGACGTTTTTGAGGATCAGATTCTTCCACTCCAGAATACCCTCAAGCCGCTTTTTGAGGTAATCGGGGTAAAACAACTCGCCGAGCATGATGGTCTTCTTCATGTATTTATCGCCGTAAACGGGCGCGATGCCGCGCTTGGTTGAGCCGTATTTGGCGTCCTGCAGGCGCGCTTCTTCCAGCGCGTCCTGATCCCGATGGTAGGGAAAAACAATGGGCGCGCGGTCGCTGACTTTGAGGTTTTCCGGCGTGACGGCAATGCCCTTGCCGCGCAGGTCTTCGATTTCCTCAAGCAGTTTTTCCGGATCGACTACGGCGCCGTTGCCGAGAACGTTGACAACGCCCTTACGGAAGATGCCGGAAGGCAGCAGATGCAGCGCGAATTTGCCGTATTCGTTGACGACGGTGTGACCCGCGTTATTGCCGCCCTGATAGCGCACGACGACGCCGAAATCCGCCGCGATCAAATCGACCATGCGGCCTTTCCCCTCGTCACCCCAGTTGATACCAACGATTGCACAGTTTGCCATAAGATAGCTCCTTTCGATTGTAGGGTCTTTTTTGTAAACCTTATCGCGCCTGCCAAACAGGACGGCGCGTTTGTTACGAACGGGCGTAGACGTCGTTACCCAGCAGGTCGAACGACACCACCACGGGAAAATCGCTTACTGCGAGCCGGTAGACCGCCTCCGCGCCCAAATCCTCGAACGCGACGAGTTCGCAGGCGGTAACGCGGGAGGCGTAAAGCATGCCCGCTCCGCCGGTAGCGGCAAAGCACACGGCTCTGCCCTTCATCGCCTCGTTGACGGATTTTGCGCGCGCGCCCTTGCCGATGAACTGGCAAACGCCGTAATCGATGAGCGCGGGGGTAAAAGCGTCCATGCGCTTGCTGGTGGTAGGTCCGCAGGGACCAATCACTTCGCCTGGTGCGGCGGGGCAGGGACCCGCGTAATAGATGCAGCAGCCTTTGGGCACGGGCAGAGGTTCGCCGCGGCGTAAAAGCTCGGCAAAACGGGCGTGCGCCGCGTCCCGCGCGGTATAGAGCGTTCCGCTGAGGCGAACCACGTCGCCCGCGCGGAGATGCTTCAGATCTTCCATTAAAACCGGAACGCTGAGCGAGTACTCCATATTATATCTCCTCGCTCGCATGGCGGCACGCATGGCACTGCAAATTGACCGCGACGGGCAAGCCCGCGATATGCGTGGGCAGAGCGCCAACATGCACCGCAAGCGCGGTTGTTTTACCGCCGAGCCCCATGGGGCCGATGCCGGTTTGGTTGATGCGATCCAGCGCTTCTTTTTCAATTGCGGCAAGGTCGCTGCGTTCGGCGGGTTCGCCAAGCGTTCGCAGAAGCTGACGCTTTGCCAGAAGCGCCGCTGTTTCCATTGTTCCGCCAATGCCGACGCCAACGACCACTGGCGGGCAGGCGGAAGCGCCCGCGCTCACGACGGTGGAAACGATGGTATCGAGAATGCCGGGCAGTCCCGCGGACGGCGAAAGCATTACAAGCCTGCTCATGTTCTCGCTGCCGAAGCCTTTCGGTACGATGGTGAGCAGGAGCTTGTCTCCCGGTACGAAGCGGATATGGAGAACGGCAGGCGTATTGTCGAGCGTGTTCTTGCGCGTGATGGGATCGAGGACGGATTTGCGCAGGTACCCTTTTGTATACGCAAGGCGGACGCCTTCGTTGACGGCCTGTTCCAAGCTGCCTTCGATAAATAGTTCTTCGCCGAGATCGGCAAACACGACGGCAACGCCGGTGTCCTGACAAACGGGACGCTGGCAGCTGCGGGCGAGCTCTTGATTTTCGATTAATTGAGATAAAACAGAATGGGCGGCGCTTTCGGGCGCTTCGCCTGCTCGGGCAACGGTCAGAGCGGTCAGCACGTCTTGCGGTAGGTCGCAGCACGCGCGCAGGCAGAGCCTGCGCACTTTCTCAACGAGAACCTCTGCGGACAGAATTCGCATTTGAACGAGCCGCCTTTCCGCGCGAAGCGCAATTTCGCACCGAAAAAAACATTATTACACACATTGGGCCAATTTTCAAGTAGAGAGACGGGTTTTTGCAAAATTTTGCATACAGGCTTCGTTTATTCGATTTTTGTATCGCTTATGAACAAAACCGTGCATAAAGATGCAATCGCACTGAAACGGCTTTTTCCTGTGCCGGTCAGGCGCATAAACAGACGCGTTCACAAATTGGAAATCGAAACGCCCATTGAGCGCCGCAGAACCTTCGAAATTGTTCACAAAACGCCATGTTTGCGTGCTTGTGTTATTTTTCAAAATCCGTAAACTAAGCTTATGGTATGTATAACAAAGCCGTTTGTTCAAAACGACCCGCGCGGCGTGAAATCCACAAGCAAAATGTTTCGCGCGCTGGGAACGATTAACACGATTCAGGCGTTCGACGCCGCCTGCACAGAGGCGCTGGAGCGCGCTTCGCAGCGCGTGCTGGAGTTGGACGACAAGCTCTCCGTGTTCAAGCCGGAAAGCGAAATCGCGCGTCTGAACGCACAGGCCGGGCGAACCGCCGTTTCCGTCAGCGCGGACACCATGGCGCTGCTCATGGCGGGGCGCGCGTACTCCGCAGAGACCGGCGGCGCGTTTTCCATGACAACACGTCCGCTCACGATGTTATGGTCGCTCAATGCAAGCTGCGGAACGGTTCCGGACAGGACTGAGATTGAGCGAGCGCTTCTGCTGGTGAACGACGAGGATTTGCAGCTCGACCCGAAGCGGGGAACCGCCATGCTCGTGCATCAGGAGCAGGCCGTCGATCTTGGCGGAATTGCCAAAGGGTACGCCGCCGACGAAGTCAAGCGAATCCTCATGGAACACGGGGTAATGAACGCAATCGCCAACCTCGGCGGAACGGTGTTCATTCTAGGGGACACCCGCGTTGTCGGCATCCAGCACCCCGATCACTGCACGGGCATCTCCATGGGCAGGCTGTCGCTCAGCAACCAGGCCGTCGTAACGTCCGGCGACTATGAGCGCTTCTACGAAGTGGACGGCGTTCGCTACCACCACATTCTCGACCCGAACACCGGATATCCGGCAAATTCGGGGCTCAGAAGCGTTACGGTGACGGGCTCCTGCGCAATGGAACTGGACGCGCTTTCGACGGCAATCTTTGTTCTGGGCAAACGGGATGGCGCGGCATTGGCGCAGAAGCATGATATGGGGCTTGTGCTCGTGACGGAACGTCTGGACGTGTTTTGCTCAGATTCCCTCTGCGGCTCTTTTTCCTTGTTGGCGGCAAGCAATACGACGGTACTTACCTGAAAGATTCCCATTGCAAAAAGCAATGGAATGTAATATTATACCCAATAATAGTAATGTGTCTCGATATTAATACTGATTAGGACGTTTTCGAATGGAAACGGGAGAATATGGAACAAAAAAGACCTCAAAAAAAGAAGCTCAAGAAGATACCTCCGCTGACGCTGACGCGCCGGCTGATCCAGCTGGCGTCGTTCGTGCTGTTTCCGGGGTTGTTTTTATCGACCTTTTCCGCGATTAAGAGCATTTACACTTCCTTGATCGGCGGCACGTTTTCCGCAGCCGCGCTGACCGGGCAGATCGTGCTCGTCGTCTCCATGCTGCTGATTACAGCGCTGATGGGGCGTTTCTTCTGCGGTTTTCTCTGCTCGTTCGGCAGTATGGGCGATCTGTTCTGGTATCTCGGAACCAAGCTCAAACTGCCGCGCCCGCAGATGAAGCCAAAGGTTGACCGCACGCTCAAGCTGATAAAATACGTTCTGCTCATCGGTATTATCGTGCTGATCTGGACGTTCGGCGTGAATCTTTTAAGCGGAACGAGCAACCCATGGACAGTGTTTGGCATGTACGCCAGTCTGAAAGGCTGGAGCGATTTGACCGCGCTGCTCTCCGTTGGCGCCGGGCTGTTGCTGGCAATCATCATAGGCTCTCTGTTCATCGAACGGTTCTTTTGCCGCTACCTTTGCCCGCTCGGCGCGGTGTTTGCCATAGCTTCCCGGTTCCGGCTGTTTAAAATACGCAAGCCGCGTAAGAACTGCGGCGCGTGCCGCGCCTGCACAAAGCGCTGCCCCATGGGGATTTCGCTCTACAGAACCAGCCTTGTGCGGTCTTCGGAGTGTATCGACTGCATGAGCTGCGTCACCATTTGCCCGCGCAAAAACGTAACGGCCAACCCCAAGCCCGCGCTTGCGGCAGCCGTGGCGGTTATCGGTATGAGCGGCATGTACTACGCGGGTAATCTCGCGGGCTCCGTTGCGGCAAATCGCGCGGCGGTCTCGGCGGGAGAAACGCTCAGCAATGCGGAAACCGCCGTTTCCGGGCAGTATATCGACGGCGTGTACACCGGCAGCGCGAGCGGTTACCATGGCCTGACCGAGGTGAAAGTGACCGTTTCAAACGGCTACATCACCGCAGTCGAAGTGCTCTCCACCGGCGACGACGCGGAGTTTTTCAACCTCGCCAAGAGCACGGTGATACCGGGAATTATCTCCGCGCAGAGCATCGTGGTGGATACCGTTTCGGGAGCTACCTTCAGCAGCGGCGGCATTCTCGGCGCGGTTTCGGACGCGCTGAAAGACGCGCTGAATGTTTCCAGCGACGTGCAGACGTTCGTGACCGACGATTCCGCGCTGACGCCGACGCCCGTTTTAACCCCGTCGCCCACACCCGTTGCAACGCCGACGCCCACACCAACCGCCGTGCCGACGGCCAGCGGCCCGATCGCGCTTGCCGACGGCGACTACTCCGGCACGGGTACCGGGTACCGCGGCACAACGGCGGTGACCGTGACGGTCAAGGACGGCTACATCACGGCGATTACGATTGAATCCTACCGCGACGACGACGAGTTCTTCTCGCGCGCTAAGAACAAGATCATCTCCTATATCCTCACCGCGCAGTCGCCGGATGTGGACGCGGTTTCGGGAGCTACCTACAGCAGTCAGGGCATTATGGAAGCCGTTGCGGATGCGCTGGGCATCGATTTTACGGCGACGTCGTCCCACAATCGGCACTAATAATCGAAGCCGTTGCGGACGCGCTGGGCATCGATTTTATGGCGACGTCGTCCCACAATCGGCATTGAGCGCAAGAAACATCTTTTGGAACCAAACTCCTCCGAATCCATCGTCCGGAGGAGTTTTTTTGCCGTAACGAGCGACTCCACGGAGCGTAGGTTGCCCGGACAAAATAAAGGTGATATGCTCCTGCTATCAGATAAACAGGCAAGAGGATGCGCCATGACGAACTATGTGACCGGAGCCGCGATCAAGTCGCTCCGCGAGAAAAAAGGATACACCCAAAAGCAGCTCGCCGAACTTTTGCAGGTCAGCGACAAGGCGGTCTCAAAGTGGGAGTCCGGCCGGGGTCTGCCGGATATCAGCCTGCTCGAACCGCTCGGCAAAGCGCTGGGCGTTTCGGTTGCGGAACTGCTCTCGGGCGAGTGCGTGCTCAACCGCAACCGCAGCGGGAACATGTTTAAGAGCAGGTTCTATGTCTGCCCGGTCTGCGGAAACGTCATCTGCTCCATGGGGGAAGGCGCGTTTTCCTGCTGCGGGGTGACCCTGCCGCCGCTGGAGGCGGAGGAATGCGACGAAGCGCACGAAATCTCCGTAGAACCCGTGGAAAACGAGCGGTATGTCACCCTGTGTCACCCGATGGAGAAAACGCACTACATTTCGTTTTTTGCGTTCATCACATCCGACAGCGTGAACATGCGGAAACTCTACCCGGAGCAGGGGGCGGAAACGCGCTTTCCGGCGGGCATGCACGGAATGCTCTATGCTTACTGCAACCGTCACGGGCTATATAAAAAACGAATCTAAGCGCTATTCGATCCAACCGATACAAAACAAAGAAAAGTTCGCTGCAGCAGGCTTTTTCATAAACCAGCCGCTTATTTTGCGGCACGCGAAATTCGAACAAGTGAAAGGAACAGAGTTCATGAAGATACTGGTCATCAACGGCTCGCCGAGAGGCGAACAGAGCGTTACGCTCAAAATTACCCGCGCATTTCTCGAAGGTATGGGGGAAAGCGCGGAGATTATCGATACGATGCGCGTGAACGTCAAGCCCTGCCTTGGCTGCTTCTCCTGCTGGTGGAAAACGCCCGGCAAATGCGCGCAGCAGGATGATATGGCGGATATTCTAAAAAAACTGCTGGAAAGCGACCTCGTCATCTGGTCGGTGCCGCTGTACTGCTACAACGTGCCTTCCAACTGCAAGGCGCTCTACGACCGTCTGATTCCGCTGGGAACGCCCGCGCAGGAAGTGGACGATACCGGCACGACCTACCATCCCGGCAGGCAGGATATCCATACAAAGATCATGTTGATTTCGAGCTGCGGCTTCCCGGATTTTCAAAACAACTTCGACGGCATGGATTTCCAGTTCAACCGTATGTTCAGCAAGGAATGCCCGCGCATCTACTGTGTGGAAGCGCCGCTTATGAACATTCCCGAAGCAAAGCCGCTTACGGACGCGTACCTTGCCGCGGCCAAACGCGCGGGCGCGGAGTATCGGGCGAGCGGCGCAATCTCGGCGGAGACGAAGGCGATTCTCAACGCGCCGATGCTCCCGCCGGACGTCTACCGCGCGCAGATCAGGCGCTGAACTGGCGATGCGTCAGGCAGGCTGCCGGGTACGGTAAACGCGTGTTCTGCCGGTATTGCTTGCGGTTTTTCGCAGGTATGATAGAATGTATCCGGCGAATCCAGCGGAAGAAAACCCGCTTGCGGCGCACAATAAACAAAGGAGAAACTTGAATGAGCACGGTCGTACTATACTATACCTTCGGCGGCTCCACCAAGAAGGAAGCAGAGAAGCTCGGTTTGGAACTCGGCGCGCCGGTCTACCGGATTCAAGAGAAGAGAAACCGCAGCCTGATCGGTTCGTTCATCCCCGGCGGATTTCAGGCTATCAAGCGGAAGAAGACCAGGATTCTGCCGTTGGAAGTGGACTTAAACGCGTTCGACCGCATCCTTATCGGCAGTCCGGTTTGGGCGGCTTACCCCGCGCCGGCGTTTAACTCCATTGTGGACTTGCTGCCCGCGGGCAAGGAAGTGGAAGTCTTTCTCTGCTCCGGCGGGAACGACCCGCGCCCGAGCGACGAAGTCACAAAGTCGATGATTGAGGCCAAGGGTTGCAAGGTGACGAACATTCGCACCATCGCAACGGGCGTTGCGCCGTCGAAGATGAAGGAATAATCCATACAACCGAGGACAAAATAAACGCTCCGTTTGCTCGGAGCGTTTTTATGTACATAAAATTCGATTACGCTTTCGGCTCGGCGCGCCCGGTGACGAGGATTTCCGCTTCGCTAAACGGAACCTTGTCCCCGCAGCGGACGGGAGCGGTCAGCGTGACGGATCGCAGGCTGGTCACGAGGCGGCGCAGGTCGCCTTTTCTTACCGGCTCTGCGCTGCGCACGGGAACAAGCGGGTACGCGCCGTTTTGCAGGCGAATCGTGGTGGTCAGCGTGCGGCGGGGGTCGGTCAGTTCGCTTAGGCCAAAGCTCACGCCGCGGCTGCATCGCGCGCCGGAAATTTCCAGCTTGCCCTTTGCGTCTGTGCTCGCGGTGAGCGCGCAGCCGTTGGGGCAGCAGGTGCAGACGAGTTCGCTCTTTTCTTGCGCGGAGGCCTGTTTATCCTGCTGGAGCGAGACGCGGAGTTCGCCCGCGCCGGCGCGAACGGCGGGCAGCGAAAGGCGAATCATCTCGGCGGGGGAAAGCCGCCGCATCCGCTTTTTTACGAGCGTTTTGCCGCCCTGCGTGACCAACACCGTTTGATCGGTTCCCGGGCTCTGCACGCGGAGCGCCAGATGGGCGGGGGTATTCTGCGGCAGACTGCGCGGCAGGACGTACCGGATGCCGCTCTCCGTCTGAACGGAGACTTGCGGCTGTTTGGGTTCGGAGTGCTTTATAAACGCAACGGCGCTCTTTGCCGCAAGTTCCGCTTCCATAGAGACCATGTCCACAATGTCGTGTACGTGCAGGCCGTTGCCGCAGGAGAACACGCCGGGAATATTCGTCATAAGCGCGCCGTCCACCAGCGCGCCGCCGGTCACG
>JBDKTD010000017.1:0-30085 GCA_039680365.1 Clostridiaceae bacterium | reverse complement strand
ACCCAGATGACGATGCTGGCCGCGACAATGACGGTGCCGGCCCGCTTAATGAAGCTCCAGCCGCGCTCCCACATGGCGCGCAGCACGTTGGACGCCACCGGCGCGTGATAGGACGGAAGCTCCATTACAAACGGCGCCGGATCGCCGGAAAAGGCTTTTGTCTTTTTTAATATGATGCCGGAGACGACAACCGCCGCCACGCCAATGAAGTATGCCGAAGTCGCAACCCACGAGCTGCCGCCAAACAGCGCGCCTGCAATGAGGCCGACAATCGGCATCTTCGCGCCGCAGGGAATAAAGCAGGTGGTCATGATGGTCATCTTCCGGTCCCGATCCTGTTCAATCGTTCGGCTCGCCATGACGCCGGGCACGCCGCAGCCGGACGAGATCAGCATCGGAATAAACGATTTGCCGCTTAAGCCAAACTTGCGGAAGATGCGATCCATGATGAACGCCACGCGCGCCATATAGCCGACATCCTCCAAAATCGCAAGCAGCAGGAACAGAATCAGCATTTGCGGCACAAATCCCAGCACCGCGCCGACGCCGCCTAGGATGCCGTCCGCAACGAGGCTGACAAGCCATGCCGCGCAGCCGATGCTTTCGAGAAATCCCGCAACGCCGGGGATAATCCACTCGCCAAACAGCGTGTCGTTCATAAACCCGACCGTCCAATCGCCGATTGTACCGATGGAAATGGTATAAACCGCCCACATGACGAGCGCGAAAATCGGCAGCGCCAGCCAGCGGTTCGTGACGATGCGGTCGATCCGGTCGGACGCGGATAGAATCCCTCTGGCCTTTTTCTTGTAGCAGCTCCGCAAAGCGTCGGCAATATAGAGATATCGCTCGTTGGTGATAATGGCCTCCGCGTCGTCGCCTAATTCCTGCTCTGCTTCCCGAATGTCGTTTTCGATGTGGGCGCTTATGCCCGCGTCGATTCGAAGCTGCTCAAGCACTTTTTCATCCCGCTCGAAAATCTTAACGGCATACCAGCGCTGCCGCTCGGCGGGAAGATTGTGCACCGCAGCTTCCTCAATATGCGCAAGCGCATGCTCGACCGCGCCGGAGAACGTATGCATAGGAACCGTTTTTGTGTGTTTTGCGGCCTGAATGGCTTCCTCGGCCGCCGCCATAACGCCATCGCCCTTGAGCGCGGAAATCTCCACGACAGCGCACCCGAGTTCCTTCGATAACTGCCCAAGATCGATCTGATCTCCGTTTTTTCGAACCACGTCGATCATGTTAATCGCCACAACAACCGGTATCCCGAGCTCGGTAAGCTGCGTGGTCAGGTATAAATTGCGTTCGAGGTTTGTTCCGTCCACAATATTGAGAATCGCGTCCGGCCGCTCGTTGATCAGATAGTTGCGCGCAACGATCTACTCCAGCGTGTACGGCGAAAGCGAGTAGATGCCGGGCAGGTCCATGATGATGACGTTCTCGTGTTTGCGGAGCTTGCCCTCCTTTTTCTCAACCGTTACCCCTGGCCAGTTTCCAACAAATTGATTTGCGCCGGTCAAGGCGTTAAACAGTGTGGTCTTTCCGCTGTTGGGATTGCCCGCCAGCGCGATTCGAATTTCTTTCCCCATGTTTCCTCTCCTTTGCTGAGCTGTTTCGTTTTGTTCTGCTTGTGTATATTTCGTCGAAACGCGAGTCAAACGGTTTCAATCATCTCCGCGTCCGCATTGCGGATAGAAAGCTCATACCCGCGCACCCTCACTTCAATCGGATCTCCAAGCGGCGCTGCTTTTCGAACATAGACCTCGACGCCCGAAGTAATCCCCATGTCCATGATCCTGCGCTTCACGGCACCCTCGCCGTGAAGTTTCTTCACCGTTACCGTTTCTCCAATCTTTGCCTGTCGCAGTGTTTTCATATTCCCGTTACCTCCTTATACTATGATGAAGCCAGCCATCTCGCGGCTGATTGCTACCCTGGATTCCTTGACGCTGACAATGAGGTTCCCGCCGATTTCGGAAATGATGGTCACATTTCCTCCGGCGACAAACCCCAGATCATTCAGATGTTGTTTTGTCTTCGCGTCTCCTACCACTTTTCGGATAATGATCTCTTCGCCAACGTTTGCAAGCAACAACGGCATCGTCTCGCTCCCTTCTTCGCATTAGTTCGAAGCTTCTAACTAAAAGTTAAAAATTTTGGTTAGAATCATCTAACCTTTGAGCAGTTTACAGCATCTAACTCAATTTGTCAATACACTTATTGTGCTTTAGAAGTTGTATTTTGGAAACATAATTACACGATCTTTGTTGTATATTTCTTTCGATCTCTTATTTGGCTAGACTCAAATGAAGTCGAAATCAATGTCGTAGTGTATCGCTATGATTTAGGGTGTTCAACCTACTACCTGATGTTTATTTGATGTTTATTACCATCAATAACGGCTTATGATCGTTGATAATTATCAAAAATACATTTTAGATATCCTCTAACAGCGACAATTATCCTCGTTTATCATCGCATATTAGCAAATGTAATTCGCATAAACATGCACAAATAACTCCGAGGTTTGTGGCTCAATATCTCCTGCATATTGCTCGAAAGGCTAGAACAGACTTAGTTTTCACTAAGGATTGAATTTGTAAGGTGGGTGCAATTTGCACCCAACCACTTTGAATCGCGCGATTGTATCACTTCGTGAGGGTTTATTCAAGAATAAAGGTCACCGTATGTAGTGTTACACATAAACGGCGACCTTTTGTTTTACTTTCCTTCAGGCTCAGTCCTGCGAGCCCGCCTAAAATGGGTTCCGCATACTCCGTGCTGTAATGGATTCCAGATAAGGCTGAATCTACCCCTAAGCCGTTACAGAAGCTGCCTGAACATCGATTTCTCTCATTCCGTTCTGACCGTTATTACGGGGACGCCTCACATCAGATTTTCCTTCGTCTCCGCGTCGAAGAGATGGACTTTTTTCCAGGCAATGGAAAGCTCGATTGGTGCTTCACCCGTATTGGTTTCTGTCAGCTTTACATCCTCAGACTCAGGAATCCGTATGATAAAGTTCTCGTGTTCCGTATGCATATGCAGTAAAACTTCGCTGCCGAGCATTTCCGAAACCTCGAGCCATGCCAAAACACGGTGTTCGTCGCCCTCCGCCGCAAGGCGCACGTCCTCCGGCCGGATGCCGACGATCACCTCGCGGGGCTGCTGCTTCGATTGCGAAAACTTCGTCTGAGCCTCTTCACTCAGCGGAAAGCACATACTAAGAAGCGTAATGCAATATCTGCCGCCGATACAATCCAGCTTGCAGTGTTCAAAGAAATTCATTTGCGGGCTGCCCATGAACCCAGCGGTGAACACATTGGCCGGATGGTGATAGATCTCCCGCGGCGAGCCGATCTGCTGAATAACGCCGTCGTTCATCACCACGATTTTGGTCGCCATGGTCATTGCCTCCACCTGATCGTGGGTGACGTAGATGAATGTCGTCCCCAGCGAATGATAGAGCTTGATGATCTCGGCACGCATTTGATTTCTGAGTTTCGCATCCAGATTGGAAAGTGGCTCGTCCAGCAGAAACACCTTCGGTTGGCGGACGATGGCACGACCGAGCGCAACGCGCTGCCGCTGCCCGCCGGAGAGTACGCGCGGCTTTTTTTTCAGGTATTGCGCAATGCCGAGCGTTTCGGCAACCGCCTGCACGCGCGAGCGAATGATATCCTTTGGCACATGCCGAATCTGCAGGCTCAGCGCGATATTGTCGAACACCGTCATGTGCGGATAGAGCGCGTAATTTTGAAAGACCATCGCGATATCGCGATCCTTCGGCTCCATATTGTTAACCAGCTTGCCATCGATAAAAATCTCGCCGCCGGTAATCGTTTCCAGCCCGGCAATCATACGAAGCGTCGTCGATTTTCCGCAGCCGGACGGGCCAACCAGCACAACAAATTCATGATCGCCCGTCTGCAACGAGAAATCGGATACCGCAAAATTGCCTTTATCGTATTCTTTAAAAACATGGGTCAGTTGAACGCCAGCCATTGATAACTCCTCCTACTCTTTCGATCAGCCCTTAACCGCACCACTGGACAATCCGGAGATAAAATACCGCTGCAAGAGCACGTATATGAGAATCACCGGAATCATGGACAGGCAGGTCATGGCAAAAACAAATCCCCAGTCTGTACGGTTGTGCGCCTGAAAAAACTGTGTTATCGCGACCGGAAGCGTCCGTAATTCGTCCTTTTTCAGGATGGTCTGCGACCAGCCCACCTCTTCGAAGGCGTACAGAAAATTGAATACGCTCACCGCCGCGATGGAAGGAGACGCCATGCGAAGCATCACACGGCGGTAGATCGTGAATACCGTTCCGCCGTCCATATAGATCGCTTCATCCAGCTCGCGCGGAATATTATCGATGAATCCTTTGATCAGAAACGTTGAAAACGGCGTAACCCAGGCAGTATAAAAGAGGATAACGCCCCATAGACTGTTGAAGAGTTTGAACTTCACCGCCAGCTCAAACTGCGGAACCAGCATCGCGAGCCCCGGAATCAGCATGGTGGTGATGATCACGCTGTAGAGAAAATTCCTGCCGGGAAAACGAAAACGCGAGATGCAGTAAGCCAGCATCGACGAAAGCGCCGCGGAAAAGAGAGTGGTTGCCGATGCGACGATCAGCGTGTTGCCCACATAAGTAAAAAAGTTCTTCTGATGCAATACATAGTCGTAATTGCTCACTGTCGCTTCCTGGGCGGTTGGAATCAAGCGGATCGGGTATGAAAATGCAATATCGTTTGGCTTCAGCGAGGAGGACACCATGTAGACCATCGGTAACACCATGATGAATAGACCCGCGCAAAGCAGGATATACCGCATGCTTACCGAAAACGGCGTGTGCCGCTTGTTTCTCGAAAATCCTCCGGAATATTTCTGTTGTTTTATCATGACTTTCTCTCTTCCTTCTGCGGTGAAAAGACTTTGAACAGCAGAACCGCAAGTGCGGAGATGATTGCGGTAACCAGAAACGAGAGCGCGGCTGCATAACCCATCTTGCCGGACACGCTGAACGTCTGATAATAGAGCCAGGTCAGCACAACTTCGGTCTGGTGCGCGGGGTTGCCGCCTGTCATCACCATAATCGGCGTATACGTGTTGAACGCGCCAATGATGAGCATGACGAGAGAGAAAAGAATCGTCCCCTTGATATTGGGCAGCGTAATACGGAAAAACTGCTGCCTGCGGTTGAGCCCGTCGATGGATGCGGCTTCGTAATACTCCGCGGGGATTGCCTGCAGCGCGGCAAGGAAGATGACCATATTCCAGCCGATCCCCTTCCAGATACCCAGCAAGCTTGTCGCCGTAAGTGCGGGCCAGCGCGTGCTGAGCCAGCCAATGGGATCATTGGTCACGTGCAACACATCCATCAAAAAATAGTTCAATAACCCCTGATTGCTGAAGATGTTCCGAAACAGCAGCGCAACCACAACCCAGGATGTGATGACGGGCAGGTAATACAGCAACCGGAACGTAACGGTAAAATGGCGGATTCCGTTGATCAGGAGCGCAACGAGCAGGCCTATGATCATCTGCAGCGGAACGGTCAAGAGCATATAGTAAAACGTGTTGGCAATCGCAACGCCCGCCGCCTGATCCGAAAATACCGCGGCGTAGTTTTTCAGGCCTACAAATTCCGAGACTTGCTGATATCCAATCTTCCAGTCAAAGAAGCTCATAACGAACATCTTGATGATTGGATAAAACGTAAACAAACCGATTACCGCGAGCCCCGGAATGAGCAACGCAAGCATTCGGATGTTGTCTTTTCGTTTGAAAAAGGATTTGACTTTCGCGAAACGGACTGACATGATCGTCCTCCGGTCAATGTTGGAGTGTTCATACAGAATGCAATTTGGTCAAGGGAGGGAGCGCTCACAGCGTATTCCCTCCCTCAGGATGCTATCAGCCTGCCAGCAGTGCGTTGATCTCGGTTGCGGCTTCGTCCATTGCGGTCTGTGCGTCTTTTACGCCGGTAATCGCTTCGGATGCCTTGGTCGCAACGATGCCTTCAATTTCACTCCACTGCGGAATGACCGGGCGGGATTTTGCCGTTTGCAGCGCTTCCACATAGACGGGGAGCAGCGGCATTGCGGCGAGTGCGTCCGCGTTCTGCAGCGCGGCCAGGCTCACGGGCATTTGGCCAACTTTCGCCATAGCGACCTGGGCTGCTTCGCTGGCCATGAACTGGATAAACTTCCAGGCGGCTGCCTGCTCCGCTTCGGAGGAGGTGGTGAACATCATGAAGTCTTCACCGCCAAGAACGCTGGTCGAGCTGGCTGTGCCCTTGGGCAGCGCAACCGCGCCGTATTCGATACCCGCGCTGTTGAGCGCGCTTCCGCGCCACGGGCCATCTACTTCCATTGCATACGTGCCGGAAGCCCAACCGTCCGTGTCACCCACGGCGCCCGGATCCATCGTCGGCCCGGTCAGTACTTTTGCCGCATAGAGGTCGGCAAGTTTCTGAATGGTCGCGACAGCCGCTTCGCCGTTGATGTATCCGGTTGCGGTGGTGTTATCGGGCGAGAGAACATCGCCGCCGTTGCTCCAGATATACGGGCCGACATTCCACCAGCCGGTCCAGGCTTCCACAAAGCCGAACTTGCCATCGGCGCTGAGCGCGGTTGCCGTATTCCACATTTCTTCCTGCGTTGTCGGCACCGCGAGACCCGCGGCATCCAGCATCGTCTTATTGTAATAGAGAATCTTCGTGTTGGTATTGGCTGCGAGGCCATAGTTTCCACCGTTCATGCTCGTGGTGCTGTTGGCGGAGGGCAGAACGCTCGCCGCAACATCCGCATAACCGGGCAGTTTGCCCATATCCACGAGAACGTTGAGTGCGCCAAATTGCGGAACAAACGCAATGTCGCCGCGGAGTACATCGGGCAGCGTGCCCGTTGTTGCGCCGGCGACTACGCCGTCATGCAAAGCGGACCATTCCATAAAGACCGGTTCAACGGTAATTCCGGGGTTAGCCGCCTCAAACTGGCTGATTAATTCATCCAGTACGGCAATCTGCCCGTCGGATTCGCTATAACCGTGCCAGAACTCGATGGTTACGGGTTCGATAGCGGGAGCTGCTTCTTCCGTAGGTTCCGCCGCGGGTGCTTCCGTCGCTTCCGTCGTCTCGGTAGCCGCGGGCGCCGCTGCGCAGGCAAAAGTCGAGAGCATCATGAAAGCTGCTATCAGCACGACCAGAATCTGAAATCCAACATGTCGTTTCATACGGTTTCCTCCTTGATTTTTAGTATCTCAGCGCCGTACGCCGGCAGCACAACGCCGAAACTGGAACGATAGCGCATTCTGTCACTGCGATAGAAGCGATCGTTATCATCGATTGGAGTGAGCGAAATTACGGTTTCGCCGAGGAGAGGTCGCGCCATGGCATTGCTGCTCTCCAGCGCGGGGATTTGCAGCCGAACCGTCTCGTTCGATCGGTTGAAGATTGCATAAACGGTCTCCGCGCCGAAGTGGCGCAAGAAACCATAAGACTGTTCATCAGCATGAACGGTGGAGAAACTGCCAAGCCGCAGTGCGGGTTCGGTTGCGCGCAGCGCCGTTATCCGCCGGTAAAAAGCAAGCAGATCGGCGTTGATATGGTTCCAATCCATAGCCTTTCGGCAATCGGGATCGTTTCCGCCCGTCATACCGATTTCATCGCCGTAATAGATCGCAGGCATGCCGGTATACGTCATCTGAAACGCCGCGGCGAGCATCAACTTTCGCTCGTCCGCACCGCAGAGCGTTAAGAAACGCTCGGTGTCATGACTGCCGATCAGATTGTAGAGTACCTGCTGCGCGGGCTGTGCATAGATACGCTGCAGCCGCTGAATCTGCGCGTCAAAGCGCTTTGCCGATTCGCTTTTGGCAAAAAAGCCAACCATGCTGCTTCGAAACAGGTAGTTCATAACGGAGTCCATCTGATCTCCGCGCAGCATATCGCCTGCGTCCTTCCAGGTTTCGCCAAGCAGCAGCGCATCCGGTTTTACGGATTGAACCGCTCTGCGAAATTCCTGCCAGAACGTGAAGTCAACCTCGTCCGCAACATCGAGCCGCCAACCGTCGATATCCGCCTCGCGAATCCAGTAGGTACCTACTTCCAGGAAAAACCGCCGCACTTCCGGGTTCTTCAACCGCATTTTCGGCATCCATTTGTAATAGCCAACGCAGTCGTAATTCGGTGGATCGGTTTGAACTGGATAAGAATTCAAATAAAACCAATCTCGATATTGAGAGTCCTCTCCCTTTTGAAGCACATCCTGAAACGGCGCAAAGCGAAACCCGCAATGATTGAATACCCCGTCCAGTAAAACGCGCATCCCTCGCATATGGCACTGTTTGGCGAGCTCCTTCAAATCCTCCATCGTGCCAAACGCGGAATCGACCCGAAAATAGTCCTCTGTATCATATTTGTGATTGGAGGGCGATTTGAAAATCGGGGTTAAATACAGAATTCCCACATGCAGCGAAGCAAGATGATCCAATCGACGAATGACGCCGCGTAGATCGCCGCCCATAAAATTCTCGCGCGATGGCTTGCCGTCCCAAAGTTTCGCGCTGTCCGGCGTCAGCGCCGCATCTCCGTTTTCAAATCGCTCCGGAAATACCTGATAGGCAATCATACCTTTTGCCCATTCCGGCGACGCGAAGATATCGCATTCGTTCGTGCAGAGATACTCAAAGCATGGTTCTGGCTGAGCGGCAGAAACGCCGTCCGGCCCGCAATAGAATTCTCCATCGCCGGAGGCGATATAGTAGCGCAGATACTTCGTGGATTCTTCCGTCTCCACCTCACAGAGGTAACTGTCGAATATGCCGTCCCCGCCAAGAAAGCGGCAGGGTGCGCTGAACCGAACCGATTCTTGAAAGCGATTCCAGTAGGCGATCGTCCAGTCTTTGTTCAAATCCGCCTGACATTCAAAGCGAATGGATAGTTTGTTTCTTGATACTGGAACTACATATTCTCTTGTCGGTCGGTGGAGTATGGTCATTCGCGGTTCCCCTTCGATACAATTCATTAAACCCGCTTTGTGGACTCTCTCGCCTGAATTTGCGTTGCAATCAGCGTTTGCTGCTGCCGCGAGAGTGGGTTGTCGATCAGTTTAAACAGCATATTTGCGGTCTGAATGCCGAGTTCGTATACGTCTACGTCCACCGTCGTGAGCGTTGGATCCGCCAGGTCGGCTAACGGAAAATTGTCAAAACTGACTATCCCGATATCCCGTGGAACAGACAGCCCCGCGGATTGAATCGCCTTGAGTATGCCAAGGCTCATGATGTTATCCGTGCAGATAACCGCGTCCGGGCGATCCTCGCGTTCCAGTAGCGCGCGCATCATGGAAAGTCCGTCTGCTTTTGTATTGCCGCCTTCTGCCACGAATTCCTCGCGGAACGCAATTCCGTTTCGCTCCAGCCCATCCAGATATCCAAGAAAGCGGTTACGGTTGAAGAGTTCCTTGCGGCTGCCGCTGATAAAGGCGATTTTGCTGTATCCTTGCCGGATCAAGTGCGCAACGGCCTGCTGACCGCCCTGACGGTTGTTCACATCAACCCAGTTCATGGGTTCCTGACTATCCGGCTCGCCAAACAAAACAAATGGAAATTGGTGTTTGTTCAGCTCGCGAATGTTCCTCTCGGTTGCCAGGGATGACGGCAGGATGATTCCCTGTGTGCGCTTGCCGCTGATCAGCCAGGTTAATATGCTTTCCTTTTTAATCACCGTCTGCATGTTCGCGATGATGAGGCAAAGATCCTTTTCGTAGACTACCTTCTCGATGCCGTGCATGACTTCATAAAAGAACGGGTTGTTGAAGGCTTTCACGTCATCCGCGTTGATTGCCAGCGTAACCGTGAATGCGCGTTGATTGGATAGCGCGCGTGCCATGCTGTTTGGCACATAGTTGAGGTCTCTCATGACCTTGAGCACTTTTTCGCGCGTTTCCGCCGAGATTGCAGGATTTTCGTTGATGATTCGCGACACGGTCGAGGTTGAAACGCCCGCTGCGATCGCTACGTCTTTTATGCTTGCCAAGCCAATCACTTCCTTGTCCGATTTCCGGCGTGCAACCCTTTGGTACCGGTTGCATTCATTATGTGATATTGGCTATTCCGTGTCAAATCATTTCAGGGAATCTTTGAAAAATCCAAGCCTGCCACATTCTCCAGATGAAATATCGTGTTGGCCAGCTTGTGTTCGCCAATTCCGACGCAAGGAAATCCCGCCTGCGCTGCAGAACCTCCTGCGTGTTTCTGCTCGCAGAGGCAACAGCCGTACGGTAACCCAGCTCGCGGCAGGTGTTCAGGATATTTCTCGCGTGCAGCATCAGGTTCGCCGTCGTTATATCGCTTAATAGTTTACGGTAATACGTATTCTTTCGGTTCGTACATTCCGATGAAGTTGACAGCGTTTATTACTTTGCCAAGGAAGTCCGGATATCCGTTTTTCCACCAGCCGACTCTTGTCTTATCCGGGTACCATACTCCGGCCAGATAAGCGCCCTGCAGATGATCCGCGCAGTACCGCGCTTCAATGTTGCCGCGAATCCCCATAAATCCGTTTGACTGCGATAAAATCGATTCGTAATTGCGCATTTGTTTAGCATCAAAGCTATCAAACCGAACGCAATCCGTCTTGAGCATCGTGCTTGTGTCTTCGAATCCCGTTTGATTATGATTCAAGCGAAAATCTTGCATGTACGACAGCCTCGTTCGGTATTTGTAGAATCGGTTGCATTGCTAATGTACTTTATTCTCTAGGCTTATGTCGTTGCATTTTAGAATATAGTGCAACCGGTTTCATAGCTCAATTATAGCCGCTGCAATCGTTCTGTCAAGAAGATTTTTCAATTGGGTTCAATTGATCAAAAACGATCCCATTGTCTTCGACTGTTTTGGGGAGTGAGATTGATGGGTTAACGAAGAAACGGCAAAATAAATGCCGTTCATTTCGATGAGTGCGAATTGAACGCAGAGATGATATTGCATTAGCCAGCCCAACCCACCTCATTCAGAAATAGTGTCTTCACACGCATTCCATTTGCACCCACCCCCGGAGAATCGCGCGATTGTATCCCTTCGTGAGGGTTTAGCCAAAACAAATCAGCACCCGTATGGGTGCTGCTTCAGCCCATCGGCAAACCTGTCGGTGGGCAATTTTTTTTGCAAAAAGGCGAAAATTCCAAAAGGAAAAGAGGGATAATTATCGAATTATATAGTAGGAAAACACAAGGAGAAATGACATGCTGAAACGCTAAGAATCGGAACAGATGCAGCTGGAATTGGTGACGTATCTTTCGTATGTGCTGAGATGGTGGTAGCTCATGATGTTGCCTCCGTCGAATGCTGTGTGAACTACTTCATTCTACACGAAGATTCCATCCTAGGCTATTTCTTACCCTGCTAGGGTGGCGTACTTCATCTTACAATCCATCTCTTGATTTCCCGCAGGCTCATTCCTGCGAAATTACCTTTACGGATGTGATCCAGCCCCACAGAATCGTGCAAACTATGGGAAAACGGCTATATTGAAAGTTTCAGCGCTCGCATGCGAGTGGAATTATTGAATGGCGAGATGTATGGCCTCATGTATGAAGCACAAGTGCTGATGCAGCGATGGGTTCGCTGCTATAATCAGGGCAGGCCGCATTCGAGCCTCGGCGGGCGGCCGCCTGCCCCTCAAACCATTGTCCCCATTACTGCCTAGAACCTCTGATTACTAACAAAGATTCCGACCTGGAATTTAGGGCTTATCACTCCTTGCCGCTCGATTCTCAGCAGTTTCAGCTTTGCACAATATCGTTGAATCTTGCGAACGAAGTCCTCTGTTTCTATATGAACTATCAAGTTGCGATCTGTTTTGTAAAGTTTCATTGAGAAAAACCATGAAGCGGCTAATTGTCGAACACAACGCAGCGCACCCATATCTCCTTTTTGACCCAATAGTATCCTACAATACTTTTACTAAGCTCCAGCGCAAGGCACACCGCGTAGAGCGGCACAATCGGCAAGCTCGTAAAATGCGCTAAAATATAGGTAACCGGCAGGCAAATCAGCGTTACGTACCCTCCGTCGTAAAACAGCGTATGCATGGTTTTGCCTCCCGCGCGAAGCGTATAATACGCCGAATGCGTGAAACCGCGAATCGGCATGAGACAAGCCACCACTCGAATCAGCGAGCCTGTAATCTGCCGTACCTCTTCCGTAATGTTGAAGATGCGCGGAAACCAGACGGATACCGGCAGCAGAACAAACCCGGTCACTACACAAACGCCAATGGCGAGCGCTGTCATCCGTGTATTTGTTACGCGCGCTTCGTCGAAATGTCCCGCGCCGAGCTGGTTGCCAACCAGAATGCCCAGCGAAACGCCTACCGAGATAAGCACGATAAAAAAGAGCTGGGTGACGTTTGACGCGATACTGTACGCCGCGACGGCAGCTATGCCACGCAGGGAAAGGCTCTGCACAACCGCCGCGTAGCTGGCCGAATAGATTGTTTCATTCAGCAGCAGCGGCGCACTTCGAAGCGTCATTTCCTTCAGCAGCGGCAACGGTATTGGGGCGAGCAGATTCCCAATACGTAAAAACGCGTTCTTTGCCCGCTTTATCTGCACGCCGATGATCAAGATAACCAGTTCGGCAAAGCGGGAAGCAACCGTTGCAATACCTGCTCCGACTGCGCCAAGCGCCGGGCAGCCGAGCTGGCCAAAAATCAGCGCATAATTGAGCACAAGGTTCGTTACAATTGCTACGCTGCTGCCGATCATGGGCAGAACAGTCGCGTGCATTTCACGCAGCGTTGTGGAATAAGAAAGTGAGAGCGCATACGGCACCAGTCCGATCATCATGACCTTGAGATATTCCCATGCGCTCGACATGGTCTGCGCCGCATCGCCTGAATGGATAAACGTTTTAATCAGAGCGGGGCCAAACGGCAGAAACACCGCCACAGAAAGGAACGTTAAAAGAATGGAAGCGGCAATTTTAAACCGGAATGTCTGCTGCAATCCTTCGTTGTCCCGCTTGCCGTAATATTGTGCGGTGAAGATACCAATCCCTGAAATCGCCCCGGCCACGCACACATTGGAAACGTTCAACAGCTGGTTTGCGATTGCCACGCCGGACATCTTCTCCGTGCCAAGCTGACCGACCATAACGGTATTGAGCAGGCTGACAAGGTTTACAATGCCGGTCTGAATCATAATCGGCGTCGCCAGCTTGGAAACCATACGGTAAAATGTCCGATCGCCTACAAAGTCACGAATCCTCATACATCCTCAATTTTCATTTTTAGCGACGCGCCGCCGAACGCCTAATTTCACATCCATCGAACCTTGCCGCGAAAACGATCGGTAAAGCGAGCATTCCATTCATCCCCGCCCGCACAGTTCCCGCTGCGCCAAACCGGGACTTCGCGCCCTTCCCTGCCCAGTATCTCGGCTGCCTCCATCATAAGGCTGTTCATGATAAAAGCGTTGACAATTGAGGAAATCGCGCCCATCTTCTGCGGAATCCCTTCCACATCCACCACGGCGTCGCCGACAGGCACCTTGGAATCGATATAATAATCGCAGGCCTCGTAAAGATCGAGTTTTGTTGGATGCCGCGCGGGGTGATCCTTTGCCGTATGTGTCGAGTGCTCAAGCGATGTTACGGCAATCGTCGTAGCGCCCAGTTCTTTGCAGGTCAACGCCGCGTCAAGGCAGGCGCAGTTGATGCCGTATGCGTTGGCTACAATAAATAAATCACCCTTCTGAATACGGTTGTCCAGAATGACAACGCGCCCATATCCCGGCGTACGCTCAATTTCCATGGAGCGGAGCGCGCCGTTGCTGAGAAGCGTTCCCTCGTCGAGAATCGCGCTGATATGCATCAGCCCGCCCGCACGAAAAAAGACTTCCATGGCATTGATATTGGAGTGCCCCCCGGGGCCCCAGATGTAGACAAGTTTGTCCTGCCGTATCTGATCTGCGATCAGTCCGGCTGCAACGGCAATCCGCTCGCTCTCTTCCGCGCGAATGCGCTCAAGGTACTCTACCGCAATATCAAAATACCGATCCATAATCGTACTGGCCATTGTATCGCCCTCCATTATGATAGATTTTAACTCTGTTGTTTCCAGAGAAACGAATAACCGCTCTTATGTTGATGAAACAAGCTCTCCCGCATAATAAACCGCGTGGATAGACAAGTCATTATTCAACAAAACAATATCCGCATCCAACCCTGGTGCAAGGCGCCCCTTTCGATGTGAAAGGCCGAGAATCCGCGCGGGTGTTTCGCTCATCATGCGTACGCAGTCCGCAAGCGGTACGCCCGCTTTTTGATGCGTCACGCAAAGAAGCCGATCCGCGGTGGCAACGCTTCCGGCAAACGCAGTACGATCCGGCAGCTTGGCCACGCCGTCCTCAATTAGTATCCTCTGACCGTCGTGAAGCGGCCCAGATACGGATTCGGTTACATCCTGCCCCGCGCACCGCAGAGAATCGGAAATCAGCGCAACACGTTCGGGTGTTTTCAACCGGTACACCATATTCAGCAGTTCCGGCGGCAGATGGCACCCATCCGCGATGACCTCCACAGTCAAATCTTCCAGCATATAAGCGCTTTCAATCACGCCCGGATACCGAAATCCCCCTCTGCGTACAATCGTGCTCGTGCAGGAGTACAGATGCGTTATGTGCGAATACCCGTGACGTGTAGCTTCTAAAACCGTGTCGTATTCCGCGTCGGTATGTCCAATGCTCGCAAGGATTCCGGCTTGCGCCAGAATGTCCCCCATCTCGATTGCACCCGGAAGCTCCGGCGCAATCGTCCAGCGGGCGACGTCTCCCGCGGCATATGCAATCAGCGCCCGGTACTCTGCGGGTTCAGGGTTTTTGATATAACGCGAATCTTGCGCGCCACGCTGCGCCATCGCTAAATACGGCCCTTCGAGGTGGAGCCCCGGCGTATAAGGCCCGTCGAGCATAAACGCTTTCGATGCGCGAAAGCGGTCGATCACATCGTAAATACCCTCAAACTTTCCCGTAAGCGTTGTCGGCAGTATCGTCGTCGTGCCATGCAGCAAATGCGTTTTACAGGCGCGCGCGAAGTCCTCCGGTGAAGCATCCATAAAGTCGAATCCACCCGCTCCGTGCGCATGCAGTTCAACAAATCCCGGCACCGCATAGCAACCGCCGCCATCGACGATTTCCGCTGCACCGCCAGCATCCGTCTCATTGCCGCAGGAGAGGATGACGCCGTTTTCAATGAGGATGTTCCCATCAAAGATTCGCCCGCGGTCAATGATCTTGACGTTCTGAATCAACGTCTTCATTCGAACTCGCCCCTTATCATATTGCCGTGTTACCAGCGCTCCGCGCTGTCCGGATCCAGATATATAACGGCATTTTCTGCGCGGCGGAGGATCGACGCGGGGCAGCGCTCCGCAATCTCACCGTGCAGCATGTCGTGCACCGCCTCCGTTTTGGTTGAGCCTGGCACGATGCAAAAATGGTACTTGGCTCGCATCAGTCGTGGAACCGTCAGTGTCAGCGCGGTGAGCGGAACCTGCTCCAGCGCGTCAAAACAACCGTCGTGCACCTGCTGCATGCGGCAGACCTCGTCAAGCTGAACAACCTTCACATCCAGCGGATCGTGAAAATTCGCTACCGGCGGATCATTGAAAGCGATGTGCCCATTTTCACCGATTCCCATGCAAACGATGTCGATCTCATCATCGCCAAGCAGCTCTGTATACCTTCCACACTCCGACTGCGGATCCATTGTTTGCCCGTTTAAGTACGAAACGCTCAAAAATCTGCGTCTCGAAAACAGGCTGCGATTCAAAAAGTTGCCAAATCCCTGTGGCGCATCCGGCTGTAGACCGATATATTCGTCCATATGAAAAGCTTGCACACGTTCAAATGGAATTTGTTCGTCTTGTACAAGAGCAAGTAAAAATTCATCCTGCGACGGAGCTGCGGCAAAAACGATCTTGATGGATTTCTTTGCTTTAAGCAATTCAAGCACCGCTTGTTTGACGTCCGCCGCGGCGGCGATTCCCATTTCTGTACGAGCTTCATACCGCCGCGCAGTGAGTTGATCGATAGTTTTCGATACCATAAGTTCCCTTTTTCTCCGTATTCTCCGCGCCCTCCTGCCGCTGCAGGCACGCGTTTATTCTTTCGTTTTATTAGCGCGCTTTCGCGGCCTTGGCGTTTCCAAGGTGTCCTGCCCCCAGGCGGGAATCCCCATGCCTGCCTGCACGCGCCCCAGCAGATCGATCCCGCCGCTTTCGCAGCGCTGTACTTCCGCATTCGCCAAACCAAAGATCGTCCTTTTCTTGTGAATCGAGTACTTATAGACCATGCTCATATCGTTCATCTCCGGCTGAGACAGGTTCAGCGCGAAGAAACCGGGCAGTTGATCGAACGAAGGCATCAAATGGTCGCCTTTGCCGCAGAAATGAATCGCGCCTCCTCCCAGTTCCCGCATGATTCTTGCATCATAGGGGAACACGAATTCGTCGTACATTGCGCGGGAAATGTTGGTTGCGGTGTCTTCTCGAATCAAAGTATGCCCGCGGTGCAGCCATCCCCAGTCCATGCGATGCGTTTCGTCAAACGGCGGAAACGCCTCGTGCCAGGCGCGGCTGAAGAGAAGGAATTCGTCCGTAATGATCTCCATCGAAAGGTGGATCAACTCCGGATCGTCCGAAAAGAGATAGTAAAAATCGGATCCGAAGAGCATTTCCATTATGCCGCATGGCCCTTCCGTATCCGCCATGTAGATGCCGCAGAACCGATTAAGCTTCGGGTACTGCGCCAGCATCGTTTGAAACAGCGCAGCCGTTTCAAATGCCATACGCGAATATCCCGTATCGGGTCGCGGACGCCTTTGGGACATGCGGAAGGAACGCATGGCTGCTTCCGCATCCGGAAGGTTTCTGCATCCCGGCAGCGAGTTCTGCCCGTATGGCATTTGAACCACCGCCGCGCCGAGCAGTTCCGGCAGCAGAATGGAACCATAGTTGCTGCGGTAACTTAAGAGTTCCGGCCCACCATCAGCCAGCTGGCGGTTCATGCGGCAGAGTTCGGAGTAGATCATCGTCTCCGGATCGGCGAGCGCGTCGTTTATCATAACGACCGGCCAATCGATCCGCGAAGGCGCTTTCCCCTCGCGGTTTGCGCGAAAGAACGATTCTTTCCACTCGCCGTCGGCAAAGCTGATCCAGTTGTTTCTCAACTGCGCTTCAGCGGTTTCGTCAATTCGGTCTTCCAAATCATGCAGAAATCGGTGCAAGTTCTCCATTTTCGCAGTTCAGCCTCCAAACGGTCAGCCGACTTCGTTTTTTCTGCCGGTAAAGCGGCAGAAGTACGCGCCAAATAAATCGGCGATTTCCTGACGAATCATCTCATCATCCGGTCGATAGCCAAGCGAGAACAAATCGGCATAGTTTTCGCATAGCACTTCCGCAAGAATCGGCTTAAAGCGCTCCCATTTGCCGAGCATATGCCCAACCATGTTCGCGTCCGAATGCTGCGCAACGAATTTCGGCCCCAACATTTCATAGCGCATCCGCGTCATTTCGCGTTCTACGACGGGATTGTTTAAAAACCACCAGCACCCAAAGAGCATCACGTTGTTGAAAATCCGTGCGGCAGCGGTCAATTCGTGCTGGTTTTCACGCGATAGAGCGGTTATCAGGAACCGGTTGTTTGGAAACTGGCGAAACAGCGCGTGCAGTTGGCGGATATCGACCTTGCCCAGCGAGTCGCCCGCCTCACCCATCGGCGGGTTGACGCGCCTTGTAACGCCAAACATCAGCGAAACAGGCAAGTCACGCTCCTCGCAGACGGGCAGAATGCAGCGGGTGAGTATCTCCGCCTCGGGCGAGTCGGGCCGCAGCGTGAATTCCGGCGAAAGTGAAGCCGCGCAGTATACGGCATTGGTTCGGTTCAGCCAATCCGCCAGAAAACGCCGAATCTCCGGATACGAAACCACGGTCGGCAGCCCCGCGCCGTCGCGTTCAACAAGATAGCCCCACTCGTTCAGTGTTTCCACCGCGGCGGAACGGTAGTTCATCAACTCGTCCAGCCTCAGCGCCGCAAGAAACCGCGCGTCGGCGGTATACGCGCCATTGAGCCAAATTGCGGCTTCGCGTGCGTCAAAAGGATCGTTTGTCATCACCAGCGTTTCTATGTGCTGCCGCCGGAGCACGTCGTCAATATAAGTCTGCTTCGGGATGGCCTCATAGTAAGCTCGGTAGTAGTCAAGGTCTTTTCGGTTAACGTCCAGCCCGTCGCGCTGGAACATCGTTAAAATCACCTTGCAGGATTCGCTAACCGGCTGTTTTTGGACAAACAGCGTGTTCCAAACGAGTTCGGCGCGGCGCCGCTGATCGAGTTTCCAAAAATCTGCCGGATTCATGCGGGTTTCCAGCACCGTTTCCTCAATGAGGTAGTGGTAGCAAATCACCTCGTCAAGCTCCGCGCGCAGCAGTTCGCCAAAACAGGGGGCGTAGAGGTGCGTATGCATATCCACAATCGGCGCGGCGGAAACACAGGCGCGTATCCATTCGCGGAGCGCGCTTTCCGAGCGTATGTTCATATTATTTCCTCTCCTGATTGGCGGGTCAGCTCTTGAGCCCGGTCGAGCTGAAACTCTCGAGAATCTGCCTGCGCAGAATGATGTAAACGGCCATGATCGGCAGAATCGAAATCAGCGACCCCGCGGTTATCAGCGGAATGTTGAGCGTAAACGCGGACTGGAATGCGGAAAGCCCCAGTTCCATCGTAAAGAGCGAGTCGCTGTTTGCAACCAGCAGCGGCCAAACGTACGCGTTCCAGGCTTCGAGAAATGCAAAAATGCCAAGCGCCGCGAGCGAAGAACCCAGTACCGGCATGACGATCTGAATGAAAATTCGAAACTCTGAAGCGCCGTCTACGCGAGCCGCCTCAATGAGCTCGTCCGGTATCTGCTGGATGATAGACTGCCGCATAAAGAAGATGCCAAAACTCATCACTAGGTACGGAGCAACCAGACCGCCCATGGTGTCGATGAGATTCACTACGCCGTTGTATCGCAGTTGCAGGAACACGGGAATCATGTACACTTCAAACGGAACGATAGCCGTCGCAAGTACCGCGCCGAAGATCGCCTTGTTGCCAGCGAACTTGTACTTGGCAAAGATGTATCCCGCGAGCGTCGAGGTAAAGAGGATAGACGCCGTGGAGATAATGGACATCACGCAACTGTTGAGAAAATATTGCGCAAACGGCGCGGTTTTGAACACCTGCACGAAGTTTTCGAAATGCCATACTTTGGGGAGGATTGTCGGCGGCCAGATATTCAGTTCCGCTGTGCTCTTGAACGCGGTAAGAAACATCCAAAGAAACGGAATCACCATCAGCACCGCGCCGAACGTCAGCAACGCGTAACGGACGATTCTCAAACTAAGCCTGTCGTTCGTCATTTGCTTTTCCTCCCTGCTTTCATCAAGCGCTGCGTTCTGCGCACGCCGTCGGTTTCACGCAGCATCCACATCTGCGCCAGTGTCAGCACGATGACGATCGCAAACAGGATAACCGCCTCTGCGGAGGCATACCCCATCTTGTAGAAGCGGAAGCCGTTTTCAATCATATCGTAAACGAGCACGCGTACAAGGTAGCTTGGCGCGCCTTGCACGTCCGAAGCGAGGATTTTGACTAAGCTGTATACGTTGTAACCTTTAATGAGCGTTGTAACGGAAACATACACCGTAATCGGCTTGAGCAGCGGCAGTGAGATATGCCGAAAACTCTGGGATGTATTTGCCCCGTCAATGGCGGCCGCTTCATAATAGGAACGTGGAATGCCGCGCAGCCCAACCAGAAAGATCAACACATTGTAGCCGATATTCTTCCATATCATAATAACGATAACAACGATAATCGCGGGCGTCGGCGTTGTCAGCCATGCGATTTTTGTTGCGCCGAACAGGGAGAGAAACCAGTTCAGCAAGCCGTAATCCGTGTTGAGAATCCACTTCCAAATAATCGTAATCGGAACCATGGGCATGATCACAGGCAGAAAGTAAAGCGCTTCATACCAAGCGCGAAACTTGACAACATTGTTGAGCGCGTTGGCAATCAGCATGGAGAGCGGCATGATAATAATGAACATCGCAAACGCAATAATCGTCGTGTTGATAAGCGACGTTGTGAACTGCTGGTTTTTAAACATGTTCACATAGTTTGTTAAGTCGATGAACACGTTTTTGTTCGTCACATAGTCCCAATTGAAAAAGCTCATGTAAACGGTCTTCGCAATCGGCACGAACCGCAGGTACGTGTAGATTGCCAAGATCGGAAGCAGACCGGCAAGAATAAACCAGCCGCCCATGGACATTCTCTTTTTGAGCCGGCTTGGTGCGGCCGGTCGTTTGCTACGTTCTTTTGCCATGTATTCCTCTCCTCTTACGGAAGATTTGCGCTCGCTTTCATGTTAAAAGACAGGATCGCGCCAAAGGAGCGCCGGGACGAAAAGCGCGGCTGGGTTCGTTTAGAAGAGTACGGAGCAGACCTTATCCAGAGCGGCTGCAATATCGCCAACTTCCTCTTTGCCATAGAGCGGCCCTAAGCCAATAGCCACGAAACGTTCCACAAGTCCATCGGTATTCGGGCAGGATTTTGATGCATCAAATTGGACGTTTTCTCCGTCAAAGCCCTTGCCGAACGGCGGCATAGCACGGTTCGCCTGCGCCTTGGATTTGATTGGATACTCGTTCATCAAGTTGCAGCAAAACGACGTAGGCCCGCACGGGATTCCTTCGGCGACAAGCGCTTCCGTCAGTCGTTCAGCATCCGTTTTGTCCTTCATGAGCATGATGAACGCCAGCCCGCAGTCCCCTTCCGTATAGCGTACGGAGAAACGCGGGTATTGGGAGGCAACAGCGCGGAGTTCCGCGTGCGCCGCGCGGCACTTGGCCAGTATGTCGCCGAGCTTCCTGATCTGCGCGAGGATAAACGCCCCCTGCAACTCAGACATGCGCATTTGCAGTCCCGGAAAGCTCAGTTCCTTAGCGGCAAGCGCCTTGTTTTCGAGCTTGTTTTCAAAAAACGGACGTACGAACCCCAAATCGTGGTAGCGAACGGCACGAACGTAAAGTTCTTCATTGTTCGTAAAGAACATGCCGCCCTCACCGCAAGTAATCATCTTGTGGGTCTGGAAGCTCGCAATTGCCATGTCGCCATAACTTCCGAGCATCTTGCCGCGGTATTCGCCGCCAAGCGCCTGCGCGCAGTCTTCAATGACGACCAGGTTATGCGCGCGCGCGATGCGTGTAATCTCCTGTATCTTCGCCGGTGCGCCCTGATAGTGCACCGGAATGACCGCCTTTGTTTTCTTTGTTATTTTGCGCTCGAAGTCCGCGGGATCCATGTTGAGGTCTTCTCCAATATCAGCGAACACAGGCATAACACCCATGTTGACCAGCACGCAATAGTCGGTATACCATGCGAAGCTTGGAATAATCACTTCGTCTCCCGGACCGAGTCCCGCCGCGGCGATGGCGCAGAGCAGCGCACCGGAACCGCTTGAAACTGCGAGTGCGTACTTGCAGCCCAAGACTTTACAGAATTCCTCTTCAAACGTTTTTACTTTTACGGGGTTTCCAACGCCATAATGGCGAAACGGACTCTTTTCATGAACGACGTCGGTCAACTCCGCCAGTTCTTCCGCCCCAATAAGCGACGCGCCTAGCATGTTGCTGGGAAACGGTTTTTCACGTACGGACTTTCCGCCGTCGATTGCTAACTTTTCCATATTTAAATCCTCCGATGTATCTATTCTTTCCTTCTGTTACAATGCGCTAAAAAGAGACTCGCGCGCCGGTTTTTGCCGACTCGTAAATGCCCAAGATCAGCTCGACGGATCTCCGCGCTTCCACCCCGCCGATATCCGGCTCCGTATCGTTTTCAATCGACTCAACCGCGCGGCTTATTTGACGCGCATGGTATTCGCAGGCAAACGCCATGGGCGTCGAGGCGCGCGCGTTATCCACCTCTCCCGTTCCAAAAAACGCTTCGGCCTGTTGATCCAGTGGGTCGGAGTCTAAGAATCTCCAGTGATCAATTACACCGTCCAGGACGCTTGCGCTGCCGCGCTCACCGGTAATCTGAATCTCCGCCGGATAGCCTGGATAGGTGGACGTTGTTGCGATGACCGCACCGAGTGCGCCGTTTTGAAACCGAAGCGAAGCTACTGCCGTATCCTCGGTTTCCATGCACTTGTGCAGCAGAGTTCCGGTATAAGCCGAAAGACTTTCAACGCGACCGGCCAGCCAAAGCAGCAGGTCTACATAGTGAATGCTCTGGTTCATCAACGCTCCGCCGCCGTCCAGCGCCCACGAGCCGTGCCAAGGCGATTTAGCATAATAATCCGGCTCGCGATACCACCGGATAATGGCGTTTGCGTTGATGAGCCTGCCAAAGCGCCCAGCGTCGATGGCGTGCTTCAGAAACAAATTCCCCTCGCGATAACGATTGTTGAAAATGCAGTTCAGCTTGACGCGGTTCTGCCCGCAGGCTTCAATCATCGCATCGATTTTTGGCAGCGTTACATCCAGCGGTTTTTCCACAATGACGTGCTTGCCCGCCTTCGCCGCGGCAATGGCCGACTCGCTGTGTAACCCGCTGGGCGTGCAGATGGAAACAATGTCGATATCCGAGCGTTTCAGCAGTTCCCTGTAATCGGTATAGCTCTCCGCGTCCAGCTTATCAGCCGTACGCCGTGCGGCCGCCTCATTTACATCGGCTACCGCCCGTATCTTCGTTTGCGGTATTCGCAGAAACGAATCGATATGCATTTTCGAAATCGCCCCGCAGCCGATAACACCAACACCCAACATTTGCCAACTCCTCCTATTTCTTTGGTCTGCAGACGTCTGTATGTTCATGATAGCGCGGAGGCTTGATTTGATACCATGGATATCCGCCGTGATTCAATGTATGATTTCGCATTTCTATTGTAATTGTGCTGATCATTTGTTCATAGTCAGGGTGCGATCGGTTTTCATCTTTTGCAGCGCCGCCCCGCGTTCTAGTGGAATACCTCGAATCCTCGAAAACGGACAAATCATTTGCGGCGAGGCAGTCCCCGCCGTTTCTTTCGCTTCAGAAAGGCCAATTTCTCAGTGCGCAATCGAAACCCGCTCGTCCGGCACGGAGACTTCCTGCCGCTTTGTTCCTGTTTGCGGTTCTTCCGCTTCTTTGGCATGCTCGCAGGCGCCGCAAAGCGCGTTACGGTACGCCGTTGGAGACGAACCAACATAAGATTTAAACACCTTACTGAAGTGGAACTGATCGTAATACCCCAGCGCTTCGGCAATTTCGCACAGCGCGCAGTCGGTATCCGCCAGCATCTCCAGCGCTTTGGTGATTTTAATAGATTGAATGTAGTTCGTTATCGTCTGGCCGGTCACCTGCCGGAAGATACGGCTCAGGTAGCTTGGGCTGATCGAAACGATATCCGAAAGTTCCTGCAATCGCAGCGAGTTGTTCAAATGGTTCTTTATGTAATTCTGAAGTTCGCAGACGATCTGCTTGCTCCAGTTGACGGTCATGCTCTCGGTTTCAAACGTCAGTTTTCGGTATAGAAGCGTTAGAAATGTGTCAATGTATTGCGCAATCGCTTTTCTCGCGTCTTCATCCAGCGGCTTTGCCGCGGATTCGGTCAAAATTTCGTTGATCAGGAACCCGCCTGGAATATTCAAATCGGTTCCCCACGTTTTGTTTCGAGTAGACTCCATATAGGTGGTACAGCCGGAGCGCACAATATCTCCGGTAACATTCATCCAGAGCATCGTCGGCAGCTCTTCGCCCGCTTTTCCCTGCTGATCAAACCCGATCCGGTGGACTTGATTTCGATCCACAAGGACGATCTGTCCGGGTTCCATTTGATAGTATCGGTCGTTGAGCTGTAGAATACAGCGCCCTTCAATCTGAACGGCGACCTCGAAAAATTTATGGCACTCGTATTCGAAAAAGAGTGTTTTTTCAAAGGAAAAATTATCCGGCAGTGAGTAAGAGCCACGTTCCGGATTCAGATTGACGAAAACTTCCTCCACGTTCGTTTCATCGAGCGCGGATCTGATCTGTTTGATTTTTGTCAGTATATACGCCAACAAACGGAAGACCTCCCTTCATGAAAACGGTATGTGAACGCGTTTTTATTCCAGTGCCCTCTCCACCCTGCCTTCGCTCTGATTCGGGAAAGGGCTGCTCGTCAACGTACCAAAAGACTTCGTTGACGAACAGCCCGGAATCATGCGTTTACAAGGATTCTTTATCCGCCGTACACGCCGTTCTCCTGGAGAATTGCGTTCGTCTCCGCTTCGCATTCTTCGAGGAAGGCCATCATGGCTGCGTCATCGCCATAGAACGCCGGAGTAGCGAAGCCGACCGTCGTCAATTTCTCGGCAAACTTCGTCTGCAGCTCGTCGTTGCACGAGAGCAGCGGATACATATAGAGCGTCTGGTCCGGGTTATAGAACGCATCCAGAATCTCCTGATCCACCGGCAGGTCCACATCGCTGCGGCCCGGGAACCAACCCGTCATCTGCGCCTGGAGCACCGCGTTTTCCGGCTCTACCATGTATTTGATGAAGTCCCATGCGGCGGCAACTTTCGCGGTGTCTTTCTCGCTCGAGGTCACATACCAGTTATAGCACATAAACAGGTTCGCGTTCCACAGCGGCAGACAGCCGTAGTTGAGGTCGGGCGCGTTGGCCGCAATGTCCGGAATAACCCACTGTTCACGGACGAACATCGCCGTCTGGCCTGCTTCGAAGCCGGAAGCGTCCGTTCCGATATCAAAGTTGCAGGTTTTATCGCCGTAGAGGCAGTCCACATAGAAGCGCAGTGTGGCCAAACCAGCTTCGTTGGCATAGTTTGCGACAAACTTTCCGTCGGAAACTTCCTTAACGATGCTGCCGCCCTCCTGCATCATCCACAGCCAGAACTTCTCACCGATGCCGCTGCCGCCGCCCGCAATGCGAAGCGCGATGCCCGAGCGGGTCAGCGTTCCCGTGTCGTCAAACTTGGCGAGCTTGTCTGCCAGCGTGCGCACGTCGTCCAGCGATTTCGGCGCGTCAGCGGCGGTTAAACCGGCTTCCGCGAAAACGTCCTTGTTGTAATAAATCGCGGTTGTGGATTGGAGCGTCGGGATGGCGTAAGTATCGCCGTTGACCACAACGCCGCTTGCCACTGCTTCCGAAAAGATGTTGCGGTCAGCAATCATATCCGTAACATCCTGAGGCGCTTTGCGTACATAGCCGCCTTCCACATAGCGGTTGATCCACGTACCGTCGATGAGCACGATATCCGCCGCGGTGCCAGCGGGGAGAGCAACACTGAGCTTAGTTTCTTCATCACGAAGGTCGAAGGAGGTGCATTCGATCTTTACATTTGGATGATCCGCCATATACGCCTGCGATACCTGAGCCAGCCAAGCGTCGAATTCCGGATATCCTGTCCACAGAGTCAGAGTGATGTTCTCCGTCGAGCTGGCAGCAGTATCTGCGGCAGCAGCTTGATCGGTTGTCGCGGCGGGCGTCGTGTTTGCGCATCCAGCGAATGTGAGTGCCGCAAAGAGAATCGCGAATACCAGAGCCAATGTCTTCCTCATCTGTTTTCCTCCCAGTTTTGTTTTGTGTATTTCAGGCTGGCGCGGGCGCGTCAGTCAGATGCGCTATGGTCACTCTTTATCTGCCTTGCGTGTAAAACGTTTCTTTTCAAAGCAGTCGATCGAACGGTAACCTTCGGTATACCAGCCTTCATGCTCCACACCGGGGGCGATGTAGGTTTCGTCGCCGGGGCGAAGCATAATCTCTTCCTTGCCATCCAGAATCAGGCGGTATTCGCCGTTGAGAATCAGGCAATATTCGCCGTAATCATGGGAGTGCCGTTTGCAGTAGCCGGGGCCGGCCGGGCTATCCCAAATGACCATCTGCATGCCGTTTGCCCCATCGAATACGTGGCCACGCATGCCACCCGCCATGGAATCGGTGACGACCTCGTTGTCTTCTTGCAGCATAAACTCAGGAAACGCTGTTTTCATAGTGGTGTTCTTCCTCCGATATGTATTATTTTTATCGTATGATTATTCAATGGAAATGTCTGAAAATAAAAAATGTGATCTGTAATGATCTTCATTGTAAACCAGAAAATCGTCTGTTTCTATGTAAAATCTACCGTCGTTGATGTAACTCCTTGTTCTGTCGCGCCTGCAAACTGCGATATTTCCGCCCCGTTTAAGCGCATTTCGGCAAGCAGAACGATTCTCATCAGCCGCAGCCTGTAAGCGAAACCGGACTGGTTGTCCCTTCTCTTAGCTGACCGGACTGATTTCGGCGAATGAATAGGATGAAGAGGCTCCATGTATATTTCATTCCAAGTATGTAATATCATGCCGCGATTCCCATTTTCGGTTGACAAGTAATTTCTGGAAATTATGATGGTTTCTAGAAAGTGCAACTCCGAAGAAACACGCTCCAAAGCCTTTGCCCCCGCAATAAGCCGCAGTTCTTGTAACTCGAAATTCCCCGAAAACACAGTTGAGGTACGAAAGAATGAAGAAATCAATCCGAAAAATCGACGCCCACGCGCATGTGATTCTGCACCCGGAATTTGAGTTCCCCACGCAGTTGACGACGTCGCTTTCCGATCAGCTTGCGCTGTATGACGAACTGGATATCGAAAAAGGCGTTCTGCTGCCCATTGTCGCTCCCGAGGCGGAACCGCTCGTGATGTCCAACGGCGACACCTGTTATCTCGCCAAATCGAATCCCGACCGGTTTTACTGGTTCTGCAATGTGGATCCCCGCTTTGGCGAAAACCGTGCGGACAGCGACCTGAGCCGCCATCTGCGCTTTTTCCAGTCCTTGGGTGCAAAAGGCATGGGCGAGCTCACTGCGAACCTCTTTGCGGATGATCCGCTGGTGGATAACCTCTTTGCGCACTGCGAGGCATGCAACCTGCCGGTCACCATCCATATCGCTCCGCAAAAAGGCGGCTGTTACGGATTGATTGACGAGGTTGGGCTGCCAAGGCTGAACCGGATGCTTAAGAAATACCCTCGCCTGAAGCTGTTGGGTCACTCTCAGCCCTTCTGGGCCGAAATAAGCGCGGATGTGACGCAGGACTCCCGCGGAAGGTATCCCACCGGCAAAGTGACTGAAGGAACCATTGCAAGAATGCTGCGGGAACACGAAAACCTCTTCTGCGACCTCTCAGCATTCAGCGGTTGTAACGCACTGACCCGTGATCCCGACTACGGTTACCGTTTTATCGAGGAGTTCTCGGACCGTCTGCTTTATGCGGTGGATCTTTGCACGCCGGATGATCGTCAGCCCCGTATGCTCTCTTCGTTTCTCGACGCCTCTTATGAAAGCGGGTGCATCAGTGAACACGACTACACCGCAATTTGCCGTGGCAACGCAATTCGCGTGCTCAGGCTGGACGATCTGAACGAATAGCCGCACCCGTAAACGGAAATCTCCAGCGGCTCAGTATTCCCGCTCGAGCCGCTTTTCCTTGCCATTTCGCAGCGCGATCGCATGAAAATAACTGCCTGTTACGACAGCGGCTTACTCTCCGGAAGCCTCCGAAAATCAATATTTAGTTATCAAGTTACATTGAATGCATAGTGCTTTTTTGTTGAGACTTGCAGGAATCATAGTAAACGTTTTCTGTTTTTTGATACAATTTGGTGTGATTTGCTCTGTTTGCGTTTGGATTTGATGTTTGTGTGGCTCTATCTTAGCAACTAATCCGCCATTCCGCAACTAAAAAAACAACATTTTATTAAGTAAACGTTTTCTATTTTTACACTTGTAATCTGCTGTTCTTTTGCTATAATTGCGGTGTAGTGGGATCACGTTAAAGCAGCATATGAAATTTGCTTGCTTTTATACATGCATCTGTTGCATTTATACGGTATTCGCTTCACATATTCTATTGAAAACGACTCTGTTGATATGTTTTCCGCTTTCGTTTCTATAATAATTCCCGTTTTATGAACGTCTCAAGCGAATTCCATCCGTTCTCTGTATGATTTTTAGGAGGTTTGGGTATGTCAGACCATAAACGACCAACCATTCGGGATGTTGCGCGCGAAGCGCATGTTTCGATTGCAACAGTTTCGCGCGCAATCAGCAACTCCGACTACCCAATGAACGATGCGCTGCGCGAACGCGTTCGTTCGGCGGCATCTGAGATGGGATATCATCCAAGTGTCGCCGCGCAGATGCTCCGGCAGGATGCCAACCGGGATATTTGTCTGATCGTACCGAATATTTCAAACCCATATTATCTGCAGGCGCTCCGCGGCATCAATGCCGTGGTGTCCGAAAACGACTATATGTTCGTTTTATGCAATACCGAACGTCAAGCGCAGCGCGAACACGAGTATCTCCGGCAGCTTTATCAGCGTCAGTGCCTGGGTGCGATCATTTCTTCGGTTGACACAAACCCCGATACGATCAACCAGTACGTTGAAAAGGGCATGAAGATCGTTCTCTTGGATCAGCAACTTCGCGGCGCAAAGTGTCCCACCATTCGTTTTGACTCGCGCGGCAGCGGTGAGCTTGCAACCAACTACCTTATTGGCCTAGGTCACCGCAAAATTGCCTTTGCCACGATGCCGCTGAGCCGCTGGACGCGGCAGGAAATCTATCATGGATATCAGGACGCTCTGATTAATTCGAGCATCACGCCGGACGATAGCTTTCTCTTTGTTGCCGACCCGCCGAACGATTCCTACGGCGGCGACATAGAACTGACCGCGGGTGCAAACATCGCCGCGGATTTTCTTGCGGGGCAGTGCGACGCAACCGCGATCCTCTGCATCAACGACATGGTAGCGTTCGGCGTGTTGCAAACGCTCCTGCAAAACGGGGTTCGTGTACCGGATGATATTTCCGTAATGGGCTTTGACGACGTGCCTTTTGCCGGGGTGTACTCACCCGCGCTCACAACCATACGTTATCCCTCCGAGCAAACAGGGCGCTTTGCAGCCATGATGCTCCTGGACAGTATTTCCAGTAACAAGGGCCTTGATACGATCGAAATGCAGTTAAACCCGCAATTGGTCGTCCGTCAAAGCACCAGAAAAATATAGCGGAAGATTATTTAAGAAAGCCTATCGGAGGAAAGCGGCAGGCTCGTTTTCACACAGGCCTCATAATTCATATAAATCAAGTTATAGAGCAAAATACAGTTGTTCATTCATATGCAAGCACTGCAAACATGTAATTTTAACCAGCTTGCCTGTTTCCGTAATTTTTATTATAGAATTCCTATACATCTTCCATAGGATTTTCTCGAAGTTAAGGCCGAAAGATGGCTCTTTCTGGCTTGAATTGATTATTCTCTCAGATGAAAGGTATGCTCACAAGAGAAAAGCGAGTGCTCCAAGTTTCCGGCATGACCTGCAGCCGTTGTGAAACGCGTATTCCAAGGCCGAGCAGAGCGTTTCCGGTGTATCCAACACAATCTTGTCCTTTGCGCGCAATCGGCTAGAAATCAGCAATGATCCGGTTATGATCAAGACGGGCGTCTCTTCTGTCATCATCACGAAGATCGTCACAGCGGAAGGCTGCCGTGTCATCGGCCTTGCTATCGCTATGGCGATTGCCAAAGCGTATAACGGAGAGATTTTCGTGGAAAGCACGGTTGGAGCGGGCAGTACGTTTACGCTGATGCTCCCGAATCATCAACGCTCAGCATAATGCAAAGATCGGCGCGATTTGATTCGCATTTTCTGCTTGTCATCATTATTCGCATTGATAAGCGCCCATAGATGATGTTATCGGTTCGCCAGCGAGAACGCCCAGTCCATACGTTAAATTACTTTTTGCCATACCTGCCTGAACGTTTCTGCACCCATTTGAGGCCGTCTGCACCCACCTTCAAGCAATCGCGCGATTGTATCACTTCGTGAGGGTTTAGCCAGCTAAGTACTCACGAAATGAACCAATTCGTGGGTGCTTTTTCTATGCGAAAAGCCCAGATTTTCTGGGCTTTTCAGACTTTAGAGTTTAAAC
>JBDKTD010000100.1:0-12794 GCA_039680365.1 Clostridiaceae bacterium | reverse complement strand
CACCACGGTTCGTGATACCGCACGCGCCCCATCATGCGCACGCGCGGTAAAACGGTGGTGTCATAGTTCAGAAGCATGCTTTCTTTACTCCCATTCGATCCAGATCGTCGAAAAATACTGCAGTTCCGGCAACGTCAGTTCCTGAACACGCCCGTAAGCCGACCGGCTGGACCGATACGGCAGCGCGACGGCTTCCAGCGATTCGCCGTCCGGAGAAGCGCAGTACACGCCGGTAACCTGAACGTCCAGCCGCATTGCAAAGCGGATATTGCGCACCGTTTCCGGTTCGTTTTTCGGCGTGTTCCAGAGCGCATCGTTGCCCGTAAGGTTAATCAGGTGCAGCGTAAGCCGGTTACTAGACTCGCGCAGAATCATCCAGACCGTACCCGCGCGCCCGTCCGGGGAGAACGAAGCGTTGTCGGCAACAGCCGTCACGTCCTCGTTGATGCCGCCGCTCGCGGTCATGGAAATATCGTACCCTTTGTCATCATACAGCAAGGGTGCATAACGCACAAGATAATCGGCGTAGCGCACCAAGGTGCCGGCAAATTCCGGCCGGATTTTCGCGTGGTTGGCATAATAGCTGTCGCAAAGCAGGCTCTCCTCTTCTCCATGCACCAGTTGGACGCCGCCGGAAGCGAGGATTACGGCGTTGGCGAGGCAGAAGGCATGCTCCGCGCTTGCAACGAGCGCTTCGTCAGTCGCGTTTTGAAACGGTTTGATATACGCCGCAAGCACAACTGATTTTTCCGGCGCCAGGCGCTTTGCCTTACCGATCAGCTGATAAAGATCGCGGTAGGTATCGTGCGGCGGCCAGACTTCGATATACAGCGCATCCTGCCCGCCCGCGGCAACCCGCTCCGTCGGCCAATCGTTGACCGCGTTAAAAGTAACGCCATTCTGTTTATCCACCGCGCAGACCGCTTCCCGCGCGGCGTTGATCAGCGGCAGAAACGCTTCGTCAAACGAAACGCGCGCGCCGCTTTGGTCGTAGATCCGCTTGGGGAAACCGTAGGTATCCAGATGAATCCCCGAAAAGCCGAGGGTTTCCACCACGGTGCGGAATTCGTTGATAATATGTTCGCTCCAGCCGCTGGCCGGAGAAATATTCATGTAATTAAGCCAGTCGGCAAAGACCAGCGGCTCGCCGTCGAGCGTGTACGCCGCCCAGTCGGGGTGCGCCAGAACGGTTTCTTCCGTTGCGGCATACACCGCGCCGTAGGCAAACGCGCGCATGCCGCGCGCCCGGCAGGCTTCGATCTTCTTTCGAATGACCGTAAGTGAACTGCTCCGCCCGATCGGTTCGCGGTACTCGTCCTCCGGCGAAAGCAGACGGTCGTGACGGTACATCCAGTCGTAAAACTGAACCGTGTTGATATGCAGCCGGCAAAGCCAGTCCAAATCCGCCGTATCGCCGTCTTCCGGCGCAAAGTCGGATAGAAAGCCGTAGCGCACGACCGATTTTACGGACTGCACGACGTCGAACGCGGTTTCCAGCGCGCCCGCCTCCGTTTCGATTCGGACGCCGTAGCTTCCCTCTTCCAGCGCGCCGAGCAGAACCGTTCCACCTTGCTGCGACCAGGAGCAGGAAATCTCCCGCTGGAGCCGGAACAAGCGCACTTGTTCAATCTCCAAAAATGCGGAGGACGGAGTCAGCAGAAGCTGAACCGGTTCTCCAATAAGGTACTGCGCGCGGTCAGGACGGCAAAACGCCGCGCTGCGCGTAATTGTTTTCATATAGCGATATCTCCTTGACCGGATTCAGCAAGAACCGGCCAATCTTCACAATTATTCAACTACTCTTTAACGGAACCCTGCGTCAGCCCGCCGACGACCAGCCTTCTCTGAAAGAGAATAAACAGCACGACGATTGGAATCAGCGCGAGGATCGACGCGGCAAACACCCATTCCCAGCGGGTGGCGTACTGCCCGTGCAGGCGCTGCAGCAGCAGCGGCAGCGTCATCATGGATTCGTTCGCGCCAACAAGCACTTTAGCGGTGAAATACTCTTCCCAAAACCCCTGCAGTGCAAAAATGCTCATCGTGCCGATGGCGGGTTTGGAGAGCGGCAGCATCACCCGAAAGAAGATCGCCCCGTGCCCGCCGCCGTCCACGATGACGGATTCGGAGAGCGCGTCCGGCAAACTTCGAAAGAAGTTCCGCAAGAAGACCGTGTGCCCGCAGACGTTGGTGGCAACATACACCCGTATCAGCCCCGCGCGGGTGCCGATAAGGTTCATATCCGTTCCCGGTATCTGTATACCCTTCAGGATGATGAACTGTGGAATGATGTTCAGAAAGCTCGGTACCATCAACGTGAACAGATAGATTTTAAAGAGCGTTTCCCGCCCGGGAAATTCAATCCGCGCAAAGCCATAGGCCGACAGCGTGGAGATGAACACCGAGAGAACGACCGTAACGGCCGTGTTGACGACGCTGTTTTTCACCGCGGTTGGAAAGAACGGCTGCGAGAGCACATAGGTGTAAGCGGAAAAATCCAGCCGGGTCGGAAACAGCTTAGGCGGATACGGCAGCACGAAGCTGAACTGCTCGAAGGAGTTGGTGATCATGAACAAAAACGGAACCGAGAAAATGATGAGCGAGACTACAAGGATGGTCCAGATTACGCCTTGCGCAATCAGTTCACCAGCTTTTTTGCCGCGCAGTCTTTTCGTCATGAATCGGCGCCCCCCTTCTCAACGGTGTCCAGTTTGAGCAGGCGGTTGAGCAGCGCCGTGAGGATTACGATCGTGACCGCCGAAATCAGGCCGATTGCCGAAGCTTCCCCAAACTGGAACTGGCCGAATGCCTTGTCGTAGAGCAGGTACTGCAGAACGGATGTCCTGCCGTTGGGCTTTCCTTCCGTGAGCATCAGCACCTGAATGAATACGTTGAACGAGCCGATGATCATGTTGACCAGCACATAGTAGGCCGTAGGCTTGAGGCAGGCTATCGTGATATGCCGGAACTTTCCCCAAATGCCCGCGCCGTCTAAGGAAGCCGCCTCATACAGATCGCGCGGGATGCTCTGCAGCGCCGCAAGGAAGATCAGCATCGCCCAGCCCATGTTCTTCCAAACACCCATAAGCCAGATAGCCGCGTTGCCCGACCACTCCCTTAAAAGCCAAGGCACATAGTCCTTGAGGATATGGAGTTTGTCCACGAGAATATAGTTGATCAAGCCGCGGTCGGAGTTGTTGAACATATAGGTGAATACAAGGCTCACGATCACCCACGAAGTGATCACCGGCAGATAGAACCCCACTTTGAAGATGGTCTTGCCGCGCTTGAGATTGTTGATTAAGTACGCGAATACCATGCCGCCAAAGAGGATGAGCGGAACCGTCACCAGCGCGTAGAGGAAGTTGTTGCGGTAGGCGTACCAGAACCGCCCCGACGCGTCCGTCAGAACGCTGATGTAGTTTTTTAGCCCGATAAAGTTGATTTGCCCCTGTACGATCTTATATTCGGAGAGCGAAATGCGGATGGTAAAAATCATGGGGTACAGAACGAACAAGCCCACAAGCAGCAGCCCCGGCAGAATGAACGGCAGCGCGGCCAGCCAGCCTTTTGCGCCCTTTTTCCATTTCCGTTTCGAACTTATTTTCATCCGCACATTCACATCCTCTTTGCGATTTATCCCGGGCGTTTTTCATAAAGCTGTACCGCAAGGCCGTCCGGCCTTGCGGTACAGCGCACGTCACTTGTTCAATCAGCCGAGCAGCGCGTCCATCTGCTGGGCGGCCGCGGTCAGCGTCGTCTGAACGTCCCCGCCGTTGACGAAAATTTCCGTCATGGCGTCGCTCCAGACCTGCTTGATCTGTTCGTTGTTGGGCGAAGGAATGCGCGCGGAGGCGGATTCCAGCTGTTTCATATAGACCGACCAGACGGGATTGCTGAGCACCGTTTCGTTGTTGACCAGGGACTTGAGCACCGGCAGCTGGCCTTTTTCAAGCATGGCGAGCTGAACGGCTTCGCTGGTCATGAACTTTGCGAACTCATACGCCGCGTCAACATGCTTGCTGGTAGCAAACACCGCGATGTTCTCGCCGCCGACCACGGAAGCGCTGCGTCCGTTATACGTCGGGATAGTCGCCGCAATGATGCCCTGAGAAAGCTTTTCTTCATAGGAACCGAAGAACCAAGGGCCTTCAAAGAACATTGCGTATTCGCTGTTGATGCCGTCCCAAGCGTCAACCGAGCCATCGACGTCCCGAATGGTGAGCACCTTCTTGGCGTGCAGGTCGAGCATGGTCTGGATTGCCGCAACGCTGGCCGCTCCGTCGAGATAGCCGCTGGCCTTTGTGAAGCCTTCGTCCGTCAGCGAACCGCCAAAGAGCCAGAAGTAGGGATACAGATCCCAGTCGCCAACGCCGGAGACGTTCAGCGAGTAAGCGCCGCGCGTTTCGGCGGCCGCGATGAACTCTTCCATGGTTGCGGGCGCGCCTTCAATACCAAGTTCCTTCATGATCGCCGTGTTGATGACGGCGGCCTTACAGTTGGTGTCCAGCGGCAGGCCGTAATAGCTGCCCTGATACAGGTTCGTGGAAAGCGGCCCTTCCAGGAACGTGTCCTTGAGCGCTGCAAAGTCTTCGTAATCGCTGAGAGCCGCGAGGCCGCCCTGCGCCGCGTAAGCCGCGGAGTTGACGATGTCGATGCGGGCAACGTCCGGGCTCTGGCCGGTGCCGAAGGACGTTACGATCATTTCATGATACTGGCTGCCGTCCTGGCGAACCGGTTCAATGGTGATTTCCGGGTGCAGTTCGTTCCACATCGGCAGAACGACGTTTTTGAGCTGTTCCTCTTCGCCGTCGCCATAGGTATGCCAGAAGACCAGCGTAATGGGTTCGGCAGTCGCTTCCGGTTCGACCGCGGCGGCTTCCTGCGTGGCTTCCGGTTCGGTGGTCGCGGCTTCTTCCGCAGGCGCGCTGGCGCAGGCGGCAAAGCAGCCAAGCACCATCATCAAGCTGACGATCAGGGCAGTCCATTTTTTCAGTGACATAGGTTTGACTCCTCCTTGATATGATTTGTTTTTTACAGATATGCGCGGGCGGCTTTGTATTTCAGCCGCCTTTCGGTACTTCGATTCTATGCGCAATACCTGACAAAACAAATTCATGAGAATGACAATATTTGTATTTTAGCGTTATTTGAAAAAATGCTGGCTCAAGGTGTTTCGAAGTTTGAATTGATCATACAATGCGCCGGGTGACTGCCGTCGGGCTATGTCCGCCGGAGTTTCTCCCATCAATATTACGGCTGCAGACAAATGAAGCCTTCGCGGTAACCCTCACGAAGGCTCGGCTTGTTTTCGGCTGCGGCATAAATAAGCGTCATTTCTCGTTCGCTTTTTCTTGCATCTCTTCCCGCATCTTGCGGTACTGCAGAATCGGTCCGTCACCGGTGAGCAGTTTTTCGCCCGAACGAAAGCTGGAAGCTTTTGGCTTTTGCGTAATCACAACCCGCTTGTCCTGCCGCTCAATGATCTTGTTCATATACTTGCCAAAGAAGCAGATGATCCAATTCAGCGCGCGGGATTTTGTCAGCTTGTGGTAAAAGCGGATATACAGCACGGTGTTTTCGTCGTCCACCGGCGCAAAACAGATCATCACTTTGATCTTGTCCGCAATATGGTTCAGCCAGATGTTAGGATACTTGAATTTCAGGTACGTGGGCTTGATGTCGCACTCCTTGGGCGGCTTCGGCTTTTGGCCGACGTCCAAATCGTTATTCGCGCTGGTCAGGATAACATCGCCAATCACCTTCACCTTCGGCCCGTTGATCAGCGTTCTGTTCCCGCGCCCGATTGTGTTGTAATGGACGATGGGAACATGCACCACGTCGAGCTGGTTTTCGATGCAGCGGGAATAGTGCGAATTCCAGGGATCAACCAGTTCGCTGAATGCATACGTATCGTCGAGTTCATCGGCAAAGAACGGCAGTTCCGGCGTAATCTTCTCCGCCTCGCCATACCAAACGTAGACGATGCCGTGCGCTTCCCGAACGGGATAGCGCTTCACGTTGTACCGGCTGATATCCAGCGTCGAAGCCTTTCCGTTGGCGGGGATGAACCGGCAAGCGCCAGTATGATCGAACTCCAGCCCGTGGAACGGGCAGCGAACGCAGTCGCCCTTGACGACGCCCGCGCTCAGCGCCGCGCCGCGATGCGGACACTGATCCGAAACGCAGCCCAGTTCGCCTTTTTCGCCGCGGAAAAACGCCAGCTCCAGATTTAACCGTTTGACGGCGACAATGCGGTTCTTTTTGACTGCCTTGGACGGCAGCACGGCATACCATTGATTTTGAATCATCGTTTCCGCTCCTGCTTCTAGCTTTGAATTCGGAATGGGTCAAGTTGGCGGATTGGAACCGTCTAAACAAGCTTTCTTTTATGAAACGGCGCCGTCATGAACCGCAAGGCGGCTTTGCCGCCCGTGAGCCATGCAATCTGGCGGTCGTTTTTGGTGTTTTTCAGCATTGCCGGGACAAAGTAAGCCGCAACGGTTTCCGGCCTGTCGGCAAGGATGTTGAAAATCCTGCGAAAGCTCGCGTCGTTTTCGATTGCGGCGACCGCCCCGTCCGGCGTTTTTGTAATAAAGTCGGTCAGCATCATACCCGGAGAAAGCCTGCCCGCGATCACGCCTGTTCCGGCAAGTTCTTTGGCGAGCCCCTTCATAAAATACGTCAGCGCGTGCTTTGTGGCGCCGTATAAAATGGTCTTTGGCTGAATCATGTTATTCGATCCGAGGCCTTCCATGCTGTAAATCGCCCCGTGCCCCTGCGCCAGCATCCCGCTTGCCGCAACTTGAGAGCCCAGAATCATACCGAGCACGTTTGTCACCAGAACCGCGCGGACATACCGCTCCTCCGTTTCCCAAAGCAGCGCGTGCGGCGTATTCTGACCGGCGTTGTTGATCCAGATATCGACCGCGCCGAATCGCTGCACGGCGGCGTTCCAGAGCGCTTCCAGATCGGACTTTTTCTGCACGTCGCAGGGCGCATACTGATAGCGGCCTTCATACGATTGCAGTTCTTCGCGCGCGTGCTCCGGCAGGGCATCCCCTCTGCCGGAAAGCGTAACCTGACAGTCCGATTTGAGAAATCCCTTTGCCATTGCAAACCCGATGCCGCGCGTACTGCCCGTGATAACGATGTTTTTCATGGTTTCACCTCATAATAATCAAATCTTGTTCCGGTGAGTAGCCGGTCGGAAGACTGCGTCACATGAAATTGTGTTTGTTTGCTTTTCTTCTGTCTGATCGGAATTGAATTTTGCTTTTATCGTGTTTGTTTTATTGTAATGCTCCGTTGGAATCGCAGTCAATGCGGCAAAGCCGATCGCGGCAAATTTCCTGCCGAGCAGGCCGCGGCAGACGCGTTTCCTGTATAAAAGCCCTTCTATTGTTCCGCCTACTTTTGCGGAAAAAGAGAGAACCCGGCTGCCCTTGCCGGGTTCTCTCTCGCGGCATAACCCGCTTTAGGAGGAAGATATTCTCGCGCCAAGGCGCTGTAGTACTGGATTGCTTTATGCTGCGGTTCGCGCGGACTTTTCTTCGCGCTCCAACGCGCGGGACTGACGGCGCTTCTTCATATCGTGGAACCGATCTCTGAGCACCGGGCCAACCGTCTGCACCAGAATGACGACGATCAGCACGAGTCCCTGGAACGTATCCTGAATGTCCGTGGTCAGCGACGGAATCGACACGATGATAAAGTTGATCGTCGTATAGCTCAGCGCGCCAAAGAACACGCCGAGCAGATTGCCGCGCCCGCCGGACATGCTGACGCCGCCGAGCACGACCGCCGCGATAGCGTACATTTCGTAGCTCTTGCCGGAGGAAGCCGGCGTGACGTTGCCGATTTTACAGGCTTGCACGAAGCTGGCAAGCCCTACGAGGATGCCCGTAATGACAAACACGGAAACCTTCACGCCCTGCACGTTGACGCCCGCAAGGAACGCCGCTTTTTCGTTGCTGCCGACGGCGTAAACGCTCTTGCCGTATTTCGTGCGCCGCGAAATCAGCAAAACCAGCAGCATGACCGCCACGAACACAAACGTGATGTACGGAATCGAAACCCCGGCGAGACTGCCGGTGCCAAACTTCATGCGCAGCGCGTCGTAAGCGCTGTTTTCGCTGAGCATGGCAAACTGGCTGCTCGAAGAGCCGGTGATGACCGGATCGATTGCGCGGACAAGCGAAAGCATCAGCGAACGGTAGATCAGCATGGTGCCGAGGGTCACGATAAACGGCGGCATCTTGGCATACCCCGCGAGCACGCCGTTGATCAGGCCGCATACCGCGCCGATAGCGAGCGCCGCCAGCAGCGTTATGATGATGCTGTTGGTCATGTTGAACACCATGATGGTTACTCCGCTGCAGAGCACCAGCGCGGAACCGACCGAAAGGTCGATTTGCCCCGTAATGATGACCAGCGCCATGCCAAGCGCCATTGTGCCAACGATGACCGTGTTCTGGCTGGCGAGGATGGCCGTTACATGGCCCCACTTAAACGTGTTTCCGTTTGCCTGAATCGTCAGCGCATAGACCAACAAGATGATTGCGAAAACAAAGATGAAGCTGTAGCGCTTCCATGCCTTCGCGAAAAAAGAGCCGACTCCGGCAATACCGCCATTCTTAGCCTGCATGGTTAACTCCTATCCGCGCATTGATTGCGTTTGTTGAATACAGCATGACGTCATGCTCGTTGATTTCGTCGTGTTCAAAAACTTTGGTAACATGCCCTTCGAAAAACACCACGCAGCGGTCGGAAACCTTCTTGATCTCCGGTATCTCCAGCGTGTTGATGATTACGGTCATGCCCTGATTGGCAAATTCCAGAATCAGCCGGTAGATTTCCGCCTTTGCGCCAACGTCCACGCCCTGCGTCGGGTTATCCAGCAGCAGCACGTCCGCCTTGGTGTTCAGCCAGCGGGCAAGGAACACCTTCTGCTGGTTTCCGCCGGAGAGCGAGAGGATGGAATCGCTCGCGCTGCCCGCCTTGATCCAGAGAAGCTTTTTGAGCGCTTCGTAGCGTCCCATCTCTTTTTTGGGCGAAATCATCTGCCGCCTGCGCGAAAGCGTGTGCTCGGCAAGGCAGGTGTTTTCGAGTATGTTCATATCCGGCACAACGGAATTCTCCTTGCGGTTGGAGGGCAGCATGGCAAAGCCGAAACGCATAAAGCGGTTGATCGCCCCGCGTATCACGCGATCTCCAATGCGGATTGAGCCGCCTTCCATGGGAATGACGCCGAACATGGTCTGCATGAGCTCGCTGGCTCCGCTGCCCGCAAGGCCGGTAAAGGCGATGATTTCGCCCTTTCGGATCGAAAGGCTCACATCCGTAAACCCCTTGCCGGTAAAGTGCTTCAGTTCAACAAGCGTTTCGCCGAGCGCGCGTTTTTCGTAATAATCCTTGTCCAAATACTGCTCGCCGACCATATCGGTTGCAATCTGGTGCGGCGTGGTCTCGGTTATATTTCCGTCGGAGATAAACAGGCCGTTTCTCAGCACGGTGTACCGGTCGGCTATTTCAAAGACCTCCGGCATTTTATGCGAAATAAAGATAAAGGAATGACCCTGTGCTTTCAGTTTTCGGAGGATGCCAAACAGATGCTCGACCTCCTGCGTGCTCAGCGCGGTGGTCGGCTCGTCGAGAATCAGCAGTTTGGCGTTTTCATGCAGCGCGCGGCTGATCTCCAGCAGCTGCTTTTGGCTCGTCTTGAGTTCGGATACCATCGCGCAGGGGTCGATATCCACCCCAAGGCGTTTGAAGAGTTCGCCTGCCTCGGTCACCATGCGTTTGCGGTCGAGCAGGCCGAGTTTTGTTTTGATTTCGCGGTTTAAAAAGATATTTTCAAACACGCTCAGGTCGTTGACAACGTTCACTTCCTGATGTACAAAAGCAATGCCCGCCCGCTCCATTTGCTGGATCGTCGGGTTTGGGTAGCGCTTGCCGTCAAAGTGGATTTCTCCGGAGTCGGTTGCGATAACGCCGGTGAGGATGTTCATCAGCGTGGATTTTCCCGCGCCGTTCTCGCCAAGCAGCGCGTGGATTTCTCCCGCTTCAACCGTGAGATGCACGTCCGAAAGCGCAATCACACCGCCGAATGCCTTTGAAATGTGCTGCATTTCAAGGATTGCCATTTTTTGTGTCCCCGTTTCCCTCGTTTTGAAATGAGGTAATTGGTTTCTGCTGCCGTTTGGGTCGCGACAAGACAGAATGGTTCTGCTAACCAGTATAAACGGATTCATTCGTCGCGAAAAGGACGTATTGTTTCGCGTTTCGCTTTTTATCCCGTGCGGCCAACATTCACGTACGGATGCAGGGAATGCCTGCATCCGTACGCGCAGTCAAGTGCGTTTTGCCGTTTGAAAAACGGCCGATTGGATTGCTTTACGACGCGTGGCCGGTGAAGCCTTCGTAGTTGGCAACGTTGCCGGAATCAACGATCCAGACCGGTTCATACTTGCCGTCGCCGACTTTGTAATCCCAGGTGCCGTTGAGGTAGTCGACCATGTAGCCAATGACGTTTTCAAACATCTTCGGCGAGAAGTAGACGGACATCAAGCCGTCAAAGTACATCTGCGCCGTGGCAGCCTGCGCGGAGGTGCCGTCGATGACCGCATAGAGCTCGGCCATGCCGCCGATGGCGGAGGTGTAAACGTTCAGGGCTGCGAAGTCGGCCTTGGTCGTGGCGTCGATGGCGTTCGCCTCGAGGAGGTTCATAAGACCAAAGGTCATTTCATCGTCCATGGAGTAGACAAACAGGTTTCCGCCCGTGGTCTTCGCCTTGGCGACGATTTCCGGCAGCTTCTGCTCAAGGTACTGATACGCGCCGTCCGCGCTCCAGTTGCAGACGACTTTGTAGTCGGCGGTCAGAGCGTCGATCTGCTCCTGCGTCCAAACTTCGGTGGTCTTATAGGTTTCGTTCTTGTCCTTGTCGAAGTAGTCCAGTTCGCCACGCAGGAACTGTTCAAAGCCTTCCTGACGGCGGGAGCAGACGGTGCCGTTGTCGCCGATGAGGGTGACGAGCGTTGCGCCGGGCGCCATGCCGTTCTTCTGCAGCCAGTACGCGATGCCCGCGCCGCACTGCCAGTTGTCACCGGAAGCGTTGAGGATTGCGGAAGCATCCGGCCCTTCGATGATACGGTCGAAGGAGATGAACGGTACTTTCGCGGCGATCAGAGCTTCCTGACCGGCCTTGGCGGAATCTTCCAGAGCGAAGAAGACCACGCCAGCCGCATCGCTGTTGGCGAGGATGGTCTGAACCTGGTCAACCTGCTCTTCGCCGGTCGATGCTGCCATGTAAACGGCCTTGTACTTGCCTTCTGCGTTGATTGCGGCAACTTTCTGCTCGGCATACGTGCCGGCCTGTGCCGTCCAGCCATGATCCGGCGTGGGGCCGAGAACATAGATGGTGTCGCCTTTTGCTCCTTCGGTCTTTGCGCACGCGGCGAAGCCAGCCAGCATGCAGACGCACAGGAGAATCGCAAGGAATTTTTTCATGATTTCTCTCCTTTGATGTATTTATAACAACCATACAATGGTTATTACCCAGTAATTTCGCGCTCCGCGCGTAGAGTATGAGCTTATGGAAACTGCAAAATGGTTATTACCGTTTGGCGCCGCGCCGCGCGCGGCAAATGAGCATTGTTATTCCGTAATCTCGCGCTCCGCGCGAAGGATAGAAACTTGTGGAACCTATAAAATGGTTATTACCGTTTGGCGCCGCGTCTCGCGCGGCAAATGATGCGTTGGCAAATGATGTATGGATCGAAGGTTATTACCCGGAAATCTCGCGCTCCGCGCGAACCCTTACAGCTCGACGATTCTGCCGCTTTCGGCGGATTCGAGGCAGGCGAACACCACACGCATGGAGTTGAGGATGTCCTCCGCGTCCAGAACGGACGGCTTGCCCGTCAGCAGGCTGTCGACCACGAGGTCGATGACCCCGCTGCTGGTCTGCTGCGCGTCGTCGTTGGTCTGCATGCGGTCGAGTTCGTAATTCGCCTTCGTGCCGTCGGCATAGACGATCTGCAGTACGTATCGCGGGTCGGCATACAGCTTGAGGATGCCTTTTTCGCAGTAGAGCGTCGAGGTGTTGCACTCTTCGCCGTAATGCGTCCAGCTCGTGGTCACGGTGCCCAGCGCGCCGTTTGTAAAGGTGAGGATTTCGATGGAGTTGTCGTCCACTTCGATAGGCGTGCCGTCCGGGAACTTCTTATCCAGCGTAGCAAGCCGCGAAAACACGCTCTTGACCTCGCCGCCGATGAGGTAGCGCATCAAATCGATCTTATGGATGCCGAGGTCGGCCATGGAACCAAACGCCGCGGCGTTTTTCTTAAAGAACCAGGTGTTGCTGCTCTTGTCTATGCTCCACATTTCCGGCCCTTTGTGGCCGAACGCGGTGGAAAAGCTGATCACGCGACCCAACTCGCCGGAAGCGAGGATTTCCTTCGCTTTCTTATGCGCGGGCGTCAGGCGCTGGTTGTGGCCAATGAAGAGGCGCTTGCCGTTTTTAATCGCGGCGGCCTGCATCTCTTCGCAGTCCTTGAGCGTGATGGCCATGGGCTTTTCACAGAGGACGTGCTTGCCGTGAGTGAGCGCATCAATCGTAATCGGCGCATGAAACGCGTTGGCAACGCAGACGCTGACGAGGTCGATCTGCGGATCGGCAATGATCTGCTCGGCGGTTTCGTATACCTTGCCGCCAAAGTCCGCCGCCATGGATTCCGCGCGCGGGCGGGAGAGGTCGAATACGGCGGCGATCTCCGTATTCGGGTTTCTTAAAT
>JBDKTD010000348.1:0-9936 GCA_039680365.1 Clostridiaceae bacterium | reverse complement strand
AAGGCATGAATCATAGATCCAGAAACCGCAGGCAGGATATGGGACAAGTCAGGCAGAAAAATGGCGAGGAATTCAGCAAGAACGCGGGCATGCTATCGTGCGCAAGTTCAAAGGGTTTAGGAGAAGCAATAGAGGATCTGGGGATCTTTGAAAGTCCGCAGTATAACTTGTGTCGATAATACGCATTGAATTACGGCAGGATGAAGTATGCGGCGTTGATGGAAGAGAATCGAGCGCTGCGCCGGGTCGCGTGCCGAGCTTCGTGTGCGATTTGCGGGATAGAATTCGAAACAACATTGCGGTCAAATAACAGAATAATGAAACAGGAAGCTCCCGCGAAGGCGGGAGCTTCCTGTACAGGCTTTTTCGAACCGGAGTGCTCATGAGAAAACGGATATATCGAAAGCTTCCACGCTCGCAGGCGAGCTGAATTTCTGAATAGTGAGTTGTTTGGCTCCGTTTATAAGGCACAAGCGTTGGCGCAGCGACGTGTTCGCTACAACAATCAGTTCAGACCGCATTCGAGTCTTGGCGGGTGGCCGCCCATCGCTCAAGCCGTGGTCTCAATCGCTGTATAGATGGATTGATTTACCAACATTGCTCTTGGATTATAAAACGGGGGCGGATCATGTTCCCTTTACAAGCTCCTCCTCTTGTTTACCGCGACGGCCTGCCGAGATCCGCGTCGTTGCTGTAGCCGTAGCCCTCCCAGTAGCCCTGATATGTGTCGTCCGACGAGAGCTCGATGCGGTTGACCCAGCGCGCCCACTTGTAGCCCCACTTGTCTTGGGCAACGAGGATGAGCGGGTACCCCATTTCCGGCGGGAGCGCGATTCCGTTGGCGTCGTAGGCGAGAATTAAGTTGTTATCCAGAATTTCCTGCAGCGGCAGAGACGTCGTATACCCATCGACGGCATGGAAAATGACGGTGTTCACGTCCGACTGCGGGCTGGCCGCCTCGATCAGCGTTTTCATGGGAACGCCTTTCCACAGGATATTCGCGTTCCAGCCCTCCACGCAATACAGCCGAAGCAGACGCTCTTCGCTGGAAAGCGCTTTCACGTCGTCGACCGTATAGGTTTGCGGCGCATCCGCCAGTCCGTCCACGGTCAGTTCAAACGTGGAGATATCGACATACTGCGTGCCGTTGATGGAGTTGTCCCGCGGTCCGACGGCGGGGTCCAGCTTTTCGCCGTTGTATGCGCGGAGTTCGCCTTCGCGGTAGCGCTCCTCCGTTGCGGAAGATACCGCGTCCGGCTCCGCGCTCTCCTGGGGAGGAGTGGCTGATTGTGCGCAGCCCGAGAGCAGCAGCACGGCGGTGAGAAGTACAGCGATCCATTTTTTCATGTGGTTCCCTCTTTCTGCTGTGCGCCTTTGCGCTCTCTATTAAATCCATTATAGCAAAGCGAGCGGGATGCTGTCGAATCAGCCCGTGTGTGCGTCCCTTTGGAGCGGGTTCCGGCGGGTGATTCGGCTTGTTATGCGCGCGAAAAGCCAGCGTCCTCTGGACATGCGGCTGCCGGATGTGCTATGGTAAACACAATTGAATAATAAAGAACCGTCTGTAACCATACGGAAGGGCTTTATACTATTACACTGCTGAGAGGTAAGCGATATGAATGAAGCCGCTTCTGTTTTTTTGCGTGCGGACATACGGCGGGAGGACGGGTACCGGCTGGCAAAGTGGATGCGCAACCGGAACGTGACCCGCTATCTCAATGAAAAAGGCGATATATCGGACGAGCTGGTCTCACTGATTGAGCGAACGCCGGAAGGGATGCTTTCGTATCATCTCAACCAGGCCGGGCGGTTCTATCTGGTGTGCGGCGGCAAAGGAGAGGCGATCGGCTTTATCCGCCTGAAACCCGGCGCGGAACAAAGCTGCGAAATCGTGTATGTCGTCGGCGAGGAGCCGCTTTGGGGGCGCGGGTACGGAAGGCACGCGCTCGAACTGGCGCTGGCAAAAGCGTTCTTCGAGATGCGGCGGGAAAGCGTTGTCGCGCGGATTAAAAAGGGCAACACACGCTCAACGAGAACGGCGGTGCACTGCGGCATGCGTTTGACGCACAACGGCGAAACCATGCAGGAGTACAAGATTACCGCGCAGGAGTATCTGGCGCGGAAAACGGGCAAGCTGCAGCGCGGCTGAGCTGTCTTTTTACGAAAAAGCCACCGGTTTTGTGAAGAAAAGCATGCTTTTTTACGGAAGAAGACGGAAAGCTCCGCGCTTTGCCGCATCTTACGGCCAGCTCCAAAACTCCCTCTGGACATACGCCCCGGAAAGCGATATAACGTTGGTAGCAAATCCTAACGTGTCAGTTCCTGCTTATCAAATTCATTTCTGGGGGTAAGTTATGGTTCGTGCGGATGTAAAGGAATTTATCAGGTGCCACGGGTTGTTGCACGACGTCGGTTCGGAAAGCGGGATTTACGCCATCACGGTGGATGGGTACGTCGCCTACGTCGGCCAAAGCAAGGATATGCAGAGGCGGTGCTTTGGGCATATTTACCGCGCGCTGAACAAAACGCCGCTTTCGCGAGTAAAGTACCGCATTCTGGGCGACGCGTGGATCAACAAGCATACCATCGACTGCAAAATGCTTGAGCGCTGCGGCGAGAGCGAACTCGACATAAAAGAAAAAGAGATGCTCAAAAAGTACGATCCGCCGCTCAACACGCGGATGCCGGACGGCCCGCGGGACATCCGCGAGATGTCGCTGCAGAAGCTGATGACGATCCTGAAAAAGAGAGTGAAATAACGCTTTGCGTGAAAAAAGCCCCGAAAGGGGCTTTTTTGTTGTGAAAAGGCGAGTTTACGAAGCTTTGCCGCTCGGATACAGCAGAACGATTACAACGCCGGCCGCCAGCAGCGCGGCGCCCGCTATCAGCGGCCAGGCGCGGCGGTTATGGGGCTTAAGCACCGCCCAGCCAGCGATGAGCAAAACCCCTCCCGGAACGAGGAACGCCAGCGAAGGAAACCCGATATCGCTTGCGCACCAGAACCCGATCAGCGCCAGAGCCATCCCCGCGACGCTCACGCAGCCCGCGCGCTTCTTCACCGGCGTTTTAGGGCTTGCCTCGTCGGTCGGGTAAGCGGTTTCGTCCGTGTGAACGGCGTAGGTTTCCTTCGGGATTTGCGCGCGAATGGGGGCGACATTCCGCAGCGACGTGCCGCAGTCCGGGCAGCGTTGTTCGAACGAGCGCCTGCCGCAACTCGGACAGACCTTTTCATGCGCATCGCGCGCCGTTCCGCACTGCGGGCAGCGGTAGGATTCGAACTTGGTTCCGCAGCTTTCGCAAACGTAGAAAAACGAGGTTGCGCCGCAAGCGTGGCAGTGGTGCCCTTCCGGCGCGACCTGTGCGCCGCAGGCGTTGCAAATTTTCATACGCGGTTCGTTCCGAGCCTTTCTGAATTTGGTTGGAGCGGGGGCTGTAAAAAGCGGCGCGGCGGTGTACCTGCCGGGTTATTCGTCCTTGGGCTGCTCGGGCTCCGGCTCCTCCAGCGCCCAGAGGCCGCGCGCCATGTACCAGTCGATGGACTCGCGCAGAAACTCCACGCTGACGTTGAGCGTAAACGCAATTTCGTAGATATCGTCCGTATTGCGGGCGGCGGTGCGGATAGCGTCCGGCGAGAGCAGGCGATCGTGCGCCCACTTGCGGGCTTTCGCTTCCGCGCGCCAGTCGTCCACCGCGCTGTAATGCAGCCGCCTGTCCGCGCCTGTGTAATGGTGCCCAAGCTCCTCGGCCAGCCAGCAGGCGCGCTCTGCCTGCGTACCGTCCCGCCGCAGGATGATATGCTCGCCGGTCTCGGTTTTGATGTAAGCCGCGGACATGCCGGGAACCGGGATCTCGCGCTGCTGCACGTCGATTCCGATTTCGTTGGCTTCGTCGGTTAATTCTTCGATTCGATCCATGTTGCTGCTCCTCGTTGGGCGGGCGGTTAGGACTAGCTGAAAGACGCTTATCCGTTCTCCTTGGAGAACTTATCGGCCAGGTATTCGATGTATTCCTCGTAGCGCTCGCGGCCTTCCGGCGTGAGCTGTGCTACGTCAAAATGCCCCGCCGAGGCGAGGATATGAGGGCTGCGCTCGGTAACGCTGTCGTCCGCGAGAAAGTCCAGCGTGACGCAGAAAAAACGCGCCAACGCAAGAAGCGTGGAACGCTTGACGTTTTCCGCGCCTTTTTCATATAAGCTGGCAATTGTGGTATACGGAACTCCGGATTGCGCGGCAAGCTGGGACTTGTTGAGTCCGCGCTCGCCAAGCAGCAAATCGAGCTTTTCGGTCAGGGTCAAGGGATATCACCTCACGATTGAGTATATCGAAAAAGTTACGATGTGTAAACAAAAAGTTACGATGCGGCGTAAAAATCTGCGCCGGATTGAATCGGATTTGAATATTCGGGTGTATAATAAAATTATAAAATGCAGATCAAGAACCGCTATGCCGCGAGGCGGCTGAACGGCTCCATTGTTAACCGGTGAGGACAAGGCTATGAACGCGCTGACAGAGTTGGAATTCGATAAAAAACTGATGTTGATCGTTAACCCCGTTGCGGGGCGGAAGCAGTCGCTGCGGCTCGTGCCGGAGATGGTGCGCATCTTCATGGACGCGGGGTATCTCGTGACTGTGATGGTAACCAAGGCGCAGGGCGACGCGACGGCGTTTGCCGAGCGGTTCGGCGGCGGGTACGACGCGGTGGTCTGCGTGGGCGGGGACGGCACGCTCAGCGAAACGGTCGCCGGGGTTGCGCGCTGCGGCAAAGCGGTGCCGCTCGGGTATATTCCGGCGGGCAGCACGAACGTGTTCGCCATGGCGCACGGGCTTTCCAACGATATCCTCACGGCGGCGCGAAATATTGCGTCCGGCGGCGTCAAATGGATCGACACGGGCTTATTCAACGCGCGGAGCTTTGCGTTCATCGCGGCGTTCGGCGCGTTTTCCTGGACGTCCTACGCGACCCCGCAGAACCTCAAGAACATCCTCGGCACGCCCGCGTACTTCTTTGACGGCATGATGAGCCTGCCCAAGATCAAGCCGATTCATATGAAGATTACGGCAGGCGAGATCGTCCACGAGGGGGATTACCTTTTCGGCGCGGTCTGCAACCTCTTTGCGTTTCCGGGGTTATTGAAGCTGCCCGCGGGCAAGGTGCATACGGACGACGGTCTGTTCGAGGTGATTCTCATCAAGGAGCCGTGTTCGCTCCTGGAGTGGCAGTCGGCGATCAACTCCGTGCTCAGCGGCAAGTACGATACCAATGTCGTGGAGTTTTTCCAGGCGGGAGAGATGGTCATCGAGCCGGGCGAGAACGTCGCCTGGGCGCTGGACGGCGAGTATGAAGGCGGCTCCGGCGGCAGCATCGAGGTCAAGAACCTGCCGAAAAAGGTCGGGCTGATCGCGGTGAAGAGGGGGTAAACGTATTTTTTGGACTTAAAGCGGAATATAAATCCTGTTGACAATATTACATATAAGTTATATAATGCAACGGAAGGGAACCGATGAATGGATATTCTAGCACTTATTGAGAGCTGTAATATCGAGGTATCTGAGGAATTCTTATCCGAATTCCTTTATATTGTTAACTCATCGGGTAGCAAAGAACAAATACTACGTGAATTCGTTCGTTACTTAACACTATTGAGTAAACATTCACTTCAGACTCTTTGCAGCAACAATAAGCACTTTGAAAAATTAAAGGGTTGTTCAAACCTATACTCAATTCGTATTATAGCAAGCAAAAGTAATTTGCGTGTTCTTTTTTCATGCCGATTAAATGGCAAAATTCTGCTACATAGTTTCGAAGAACGAGAAGGAAAGAAAGCAACAGACTATAGGGGTCATATACCAGTTGCCCTTAAACGTCTACAAGAGGATTAAGTTTATACGGGAGGCATCATAAAAAATGCTCAAAAATAAGGAATTAGCTTCTTACATTGAAGCAAATTTAACAAAAGCAACAATTGCAGGTGAAATTGCTAAAGCTGAAATTGCATCCGAGATCATGAAAAGCAGACTAAAGAAAGGCATGAATCAAAAAGAGTTTGCGCAGTATATGAATGTTTCGCAAGCGATGATATCAAAATGGGAAAGTGGGGAGTGCAACTTCTCGATTTCGACAATATGCGAGATTTGCGACAAACTTTCACTTGTTTTTTCTATAGAAATAACTGCAATCGAGCAGTATTGCATAACAAAAACAAGTGATGAGTGGAGCGGTATAGGCGGTTCAAATAACATAACTGATATGATGGAAGTAAGTGAACGATCCAAAGACTTAGTAGAGGCTGCATAACATAAAAGGAGGTCGTTCGACTATGGATATGACTAAATATATAGCCGACTTTCAGATCGTTGGAAGTAGGATAGTGAAACTGAAGATTAAAAATGATTTTATTGTTCTCGATAATCAAGAGAAGGTCAAAAGAAAGATTGATATCTCACATGAGATATCAAGAGTGCACGATGATGGTCAGGGAGGATTAGTTGGGCTCGTAGTACTTAATGTTAGTGTGCGAATTCAAAATGCGGGGAAAAACTTCCAACTAGACATATCAACGGAGGGTTGCTTTACTGTCCCAAACAATCTCGAAAGGGAGAAGTTTGAGAATATGCTTGGGATAAATGGCATAACAGCGTTATATGGTATTACTCGATCAGCCGTGCTTTCGATAAGTTCACAAGCTTTTATTCAAGGGAACGTAGTATTACCAATGATTAATGTATATGAGTACAGTAAAGATATTACAGTAAAAAAAGCAGAGTAGATATAATTGCTACCTGCAAACTTTGATAGTTAAAAAGATGAGGCTAAGCCTCATCTTTTTATACTTTACACGTTGGCGCTGGTTGAGACTCCTTTTGTGACCCCATTGTGAAACCAACGAAATAACGTGCGCCGCGCCTTGACAAACAGGACGCGGCGTAGTACTATGCAAGTGTATTAGTACGGATAGTACGGTGAAAGCCGGAAATTTCGTATTAAAGGGGGAGACCAAACATGGAACGTAAAATCATTATTCGAATTACAACCGCGCTTTTGAGCCTCGCGCTCTTGGTTGCTCTTTTGCCGCAGACGGTTGCGCATGCCGAAAGCGCGCTCGCAACGGGATACGTCAACACCGCCAAGCTTAACATGCGTTCTGGCGCGGGCACGGGCAACTCTATCGTGGAATCGCTCAAAAAGGACACCGCCGTCAACGTGTACGAAGTTGTTGGCACGTGGCTGCGGATTGACGTTCCTTCCAGCGGCAAGAGCGGCTATGTGAGCGGCAAATACATCTCCATCAACGCGTCCAGCCTTACGGCCTACGCGCTCGGCGTCACAAGCGGCAAGGTGAACCTGCGCAAGTCGGCGACTTCCAAGAGCGACAGCGTTGCGGTCGTTGCCAAGAACGCCGGCGTGACCATCTACTCCGCGGATAAAACCACGGGCTGGTATAAGGTAAAGGTGCATTCCACTTCGCAGGAAGGTTATATTTCGCCTACCTATGTGAAGATTGTCTGCAAAGTCGTCGGCTCGGTGGACAACAAGGAGGGCTATGTTAACGCCAACGGCGTGAACCTTCGCTCCGGCGCGGGCTCCAGCTACAAAAGCCAGGGCACGCTCGCTCTGAACACGTCGGTTACGGTAACGGAAACCTCCGGCAGCTGGTATAAAGTCACCGTTAAGGGTACCAGCAAGACCGGCTATATCTACGCGACCTATGTTACCCTGTATGCCAGCGCAACGCCTACGCCCACACCGGTCGGCATGACGCCCTCGCCGACTCCCGTTGGCATGACGCCTACGCCGTCCTCCGGCTCGTCGGGCTACATCAACGCCTCGGACGTCAACTTCCTCTCCGGCCCGGCAACGTCCTACAAGAGTCTGGGTAAACTCGCCAAGAACACGGCGGTTACCATTCTCGGCTCCTCCGGCAGCTGGTATAAGGTAACCGTCAATTCGCTGGGCAAAAACGGTTATGTCTTTGCCACGTACGTAACCTTTAACGGCAGCGCAAGCCCGACGGCGACCCCGACGGGCGGCACGCCGGGCAAGATCAACGGCATTGGCGTGAACTTCCGCACGGGACCTTCCACCTCGTATACCAGCCTCGGCCTGCTCGGCAAGGACACGGCGGTAACGGTGATCGGCACCTCCGGCAAGTGGTATAAGGTCACGGTCGTCTCGACCGGCAAGACGGGTTATGTCTACGCCACTTACGTGACCCTGACGCCCGCGTCGCCGACTCCGACGCCTTCGGTTTCGCCGTCGGTATCACCCTCGGTTTCGCCTTCCGCGCCTGCAACGGTAACGCCGACCGCGCCCGCAACGGTAACGCCGACGGCCCCCGCAACGGTAACGCCGACCGCTCCCGCGTCGATTTCGCCGTCCGCACCGGCGTCGGTCTCGCCTTCGAGTTCGGTTTCACCGGCATCCTGAGCCACTCATATGCAAGAAAGAAGCTCCTTCGCGGGAGCTTCTTTTTTATTCATGGCAAGGTATTTAGCGCATTCTCCGCGCCGAACTCAAGGCGGCATTAGGGCGCGACGAACGGACAACAAAAAAAGCTCCAAAGGGAGCTCTTTTTGAAACGATTCTGTGTTTCTTCGGGTTCAGTACATCTTCTTCTTGGCAAAGAACACCGCAACGCCGATGGAGATGACGAACGACGCCAATACGACCACTAAGAAGCCGTACGGGCTGTCGGAGAGGGGCATCCCTTGGGGAGCAAGGTTCATGCCGTAAGCGGCAAAGATGATGGTCGGCACCGAGAGAACGATCGTGATGATGGTTAAAAACTTCATTACGATGTTCAGGTTGTTCGAAATGACGGAGGCGAACGCGTCCATCATGCCGCTCAGAATGCCGCTGTAGATATTGGCCATTTCGATGGCCTGGCGGTTTTCAACGATGACGTCCTCGAGCAGATCCTCGTCCTCGGGATACCTTTTGATCCGCTCGGTTTTGAGGAGCTTTTCGAGCACGACTTCGTTGGAACGGAGGGAGGTTGTAAAGTAAACGAGGCTCTTTTCCAGTTCCAGCAGTTCGATGAGCTCGTGGTTCTGCGTGGAACCGTGGAGCTTCTGTTCAACGTTGTCGCTGAGCTTGTTGATGACGCGAAGGTACTGCAGATAGAGCGACGCGTTGCGGTAGAGGATCTGCAGGATAAAGCGCGTGCGCATGTTGGTGCGCAGCTCGTTGGCATGTTTCTGCTTGAGGGAGTGCAAAACCGGCGTTTCCTCCAGGCAGACGGTGATGATGGCGTCCTTTGCCAAGAGGATACCAAGCGGCATCGTGGTGTAGATATCCTTGCCCTTGTTCTTTTCAACGGTGGGAATGTCCACGAGCACGAGGGTATAGGTATCTTCGACTTCAATACGAGAGCGTTCTTCTTCATCCAGCGCGGCTCTGAGGTCGTCCGGCTCGATTTCGTAGAGCTTGGCGATGTTGGCAAGCTCCACATCCGTGGGGCGCACAAGCGAAATCCAGCAGTCCTTTTCGGGCGCCTTGATTTCGCTCATGGTTGGACCTTCGGACTTGAAGATTTTCATCATGGCGGTATTCTCCTTTCGCTTTACCGCGCGCGGCGGAAAAGCGTCTCTTCCCGAACGCGCGCGAAATATGATATGGGTTGTCTACTTCGTTCGGGAACGGTGTCCACCGTCCAATCACTCTCCTTTCCGATTCGTAGCTTCATTATAGTCGCTTTTTTCAGCCCTGCAAAGCCTGAATTTTGAAGACAATGTGATTCTTTTTTTCGCAGAAAATGGAAAGCCGTTGTAATTCATCATGCTGCGGTCGAAAACGGTGGATTTTTCTGCTCGGGAACCGCGAATTTGGGCGAAACGAGCGGAATTCGGGCAAAAACGGGCGAATGCCGACCCGCCTTTGACAAAGCTTGTGCGGCGTGTTACCATTGTCCGGTGCCGAAAACGCGTTTCCCTGCGGTTC
>JBDKTD010000025.1:0-3774 GCA_039680365.1 Clostridiaceae bacterium | reverse complement strand
TTGTAGCGTTCAACACGTTCCCCATCAACATGGTGCTGCAGTATAAGCGCGTCGGCAAATGGAAGGACTATGTCTATGGCGAACGCGTCTATATCGTGCTGAGCCTCGTGGCAAAATCGTTTCTGGCGTGGCTTGTGCTCTTTGGAGCCATGCAGCCGTAACACCGATCCTATCAGCATTAAAAAACGCCGGTTATCCGGCGTTTTTGTTTGCTTATTGATTCGTTACTTCTTCTTTTCCGCACCGCGCTTGTCGCGGATAACCGCCATGTGCTCCACGTCCAGCACGCTGACGCCGTTTTGCTTTGCCCAGTCCACGCAGCCCTGCAGCGCGGCTTTTAGGAACACGCGCGGCACCTTGACCAGCGTTTTGCAGGCTTCCTCGGTAAACTTGACCTCCGGATCGACGCGGCTTGCGGCGTAGACCACGGTGGAAAGCTCCGCTTCCTTGCCCGCGGCAATGCGCTCGGAGAGCGGGCGCGTAAAGCGCGTATACCAGAAGTGTGTGTTGTCGCGGTAGCCGTAATCCACCGGAACGCGCGGGAACGTGCTCGCCTTGACCCCGCCGACAATGGCGTTGTAGAAGCGTTCCTTCATCAGGATTTTATCCACGCGCAGGATAAAGTGCGTGCCGAACTTGCTGGTGATGCCGTTAAAGCTGTGGTACGGTGGCTCTATGCCCTCGAGCTGACCTGTGCGCAGGTAATCTTCGCTCGCGCCGTCTAGTTCGGACATCCAGGTGCATTCCATCACTTGGTAGGCTTCCTTCACCACGAGCGGGCGCTTCCGTTCGCCTCCCGCCTGTCCCTCTTCCAGCGCAAAGCGGCAATCCTTCATCTTTTCGGCGCAGGTTTCCCCGGGAAAGCCGAGGCGGACCGCTTCCTTGAAGTTTGCGCGGCTGTCCTCAATGAAGTTCAGCGCGCAGGTGGTGCTGCGGAGGATGTTTTGCGCGGTGTTGGAGCTGTTGCGCGTTTCCAGAATCATGGCGTAGTAGTCCTTGCCCGCAACGTAGTACGGAAAGCACAGCGAATAGGAACCCAGCGACGTTTGGCCGTCCTCCGCCAGCGTGGAAACGAGGATGGTCGGCATTGGGAAAAACGCCGAGGTCTGGTAGAAGTTATCGACGATGCGAAGATCTTTAAACGAACTCATTGAGGTATGCTCTCCTTTGTATTCTTTTTGGATTTCAGGCGCATTCTGAGGATATTCAAGCCGATTAAACAGGCGATGATGCCGAGTTTAAGCCAGAGATTGATGGGCGCCCAGACGGCGATGACCACGAAGAAAACGCCGAGCAGGGCGTGCCCCAGCAGGTTTTTCCAGTCGGTCAGGTAGGCTTTCAGCCCGCTTCCGATCTTTTTCAGTACTGTGACAAACGGAGAGGGCTGTTTTTGCGCTGCGTTTTGCGTTGGATTTTGTGCCATTGATATATCCTTTCGATTCGGCATCGTTTATTTTTCCCGCCGCTTGACGGCTGAATCGATGATGCGGTTAAAGTAGCCGTCCATTTGGCGCTGTTCTTTGGGGCTCAGGCAGGAGCAGAGTTCGGCGAGCCACTCGTCGTAGAGATGGATGCTGCCGCTGACGCTGGCCTTTCCCGCTTCGGAAATCTGGATGATGTTCATACGGCGGTTCCGCTCGTTCTGTTTGCGGACGACGAGCCCCTTGGCCTCCATGGAACTGAGCGATTTTGCGACCGTGGTTTTATCCAGCAGCAGCGCGTTGGCGATGGCGTCCTGCGAAACGCGGTCGTGGAAGCAGAGAAACGTGCAGATGGCGTGCTCGGTGTCCGTAAACCCAGCGTCGCGAATCTGCTCGTGCCCGAACTCCTGACCGAGCTTGATGAGCATATGTAACTGCGAAAAATTCATGTTCGTGCTCCTTGCTTATTGTTGAAACATCAACAGTTGCAAATTCAATTATACACATGAAGAACGCTTTGTCAACACCCGCTCGGATTTTTCTGTTTTTCAAAACAAAAAACGCCGCGGAAGCGTTCCACACGGCGTTTCGGATGGGTTGAAGTTTAGTTGGTTACTTTGCCTGCCTGCGCTTGAGCAGAAGCCCGACCCCCTGCAGGAGCCAGACCAGCACGAACACCAGCAGGTAGAGGATGATTGGGATCCACGTAATTTGGTGGATACTCGCCCAGCCGACCGGGGTTCCGGTAAAGAGGTTTTTCAGCGCGCCGCTGTACGTCACCAGAACGAGAGCAGCATAACTTGCGATAATTCCGGCGATGGCGATCCGGTTTTTGAGCACGCCGTACAGTTGGGTCACGATGAACATCATCAGAAAGCCGAAGAAGAACATCGGCCACATGCCGTTTTTGGCGAGGATGGCAACCACCGCGCCGTGGAAGGCCACGAACACTTCCAGAAAAGTAATCCACTTGATGTTCATGTGCCAGCTCGTTCGGGCGAGCGAGAGCTGACCCATGAGCAGGAAGAGGTACAAAAAGCCGAGCAGGTGGCCGAACGTTCCTTCCATCGGGTGAAACCAGAAGGTGTAGACCACCGCCCAGGCGATGTAGAAACCGTGCGTTTTTTGCACCATTGAAACGCCGATCTGCGGCAGGGCGGCTTTTTTGCCGAAGAACAGACCGCGGCGGTTGTTGAGCAGAATCAGAATCATCACGAGCATCACGATGACCGATCCCTGCGAACTCCAAACCGGCGTAAATTGCGCCAGCGCGTCGTAAAACAGCGTGGTCTGCACGAGATGGAGAACGATGAACACGGCGTTGACGATCAACAGAAGCAGGTTTATTTTGCCAATTCTGCCTTTCGGCACGGGCGCTTGACGGCGCAGGCGCGCAATCAGCCACCAAACGGCGATTTGGTGGGCGGCGTAGAACACCCACATGGTAATGCTCGCCCAAAGCTCCGGATGCGGCAGTTTCCAGTAATACCAGCTCGCTCCCGCGTCCGGCAGCAGATTCGACTGAAACCGCCCGAGCGTAAGGGAGAGAAAGTAGGTGGCGCAGGTCAGCGCGAGCGCCGCGGCAAGCGAAACGAGCAGGGACTTTTTCAGGCTGTACGTCATTTCGGGTTCCATAACAGGCCTCCTTGCTGAATCAGATTCTGCTTTCATCATAGCGTGTGCCGCGCCGTTCAACAAGATGGCATCACGATAAGAGGGTATGCCGAATCGGCATAGCGGAATAAAAACCGGCGCAGCCGTTGTTGGCTGCGCCGGATAGATATTCACTATCGATTATCTGGTACTTTGAGAACCCAACCGGTGATAATCAGGTTCGGGTCTTCAATTTTCGGATTTAGCTCCACAATGGCTTTGATGGTTGTTTTGAACTTTGCCGCAACCTTGGTTAAGTTGTCGCCATGTACGACGGGGTACATAAAGTATTTCTGCCCTGTTGCGCTGTCATCGGGAATCTCCAGTTTCCAGCCCGTAACGATGAGGTTTTTATTCTTTATGATCGGATTGTGCTTCATAATTGAATCGATTGTTGTGCCATACTTTTTTGCCAAACCTGAAAGTGTCTCACCTTTTTTTACTTCGTGTACTACGAAGCGGCGACCTTGTTTGATGGAAATTTCGTCAAAACTTTCCGACATTACAGCAACCTCCAACTCAAAATTTCTTGGTGAAAAGCAGCAGCCATGAATAAAAGCGCGAAGGAGTTCTGCCTTCTCCGCCTTTATTATAATAAGGCAAGATGAACGAACAATAAAATCACCAAACGAATACCCATATACCGCCAATAAAAGCCAGAAAGAGACAAAAGATACCGTTCGAAAGAAAAGTAGCTGGA
>JBDKTD010000077.1:0-4368 GCA_039680365.1 Clostridiaceae bacterium | reverse complement strand
AAATGCGGAGGCGTATCGAGCCATGTGCACGCTTTTGCGCGTCTGAATGAGCAGGAAGCCTTTTTGGGGGTTACGACACGCAGTGTCTGCGACGATTGCCTGAAAAAGCGCATTGAAAAGACGAAGGAAGGGAAGGTAGGCTGGCTTGTGCTTTTGTTGCCGCTTTTAACCACAATGGCACTCGGGCTGCCAATGCTCATTGGCGCAGAAAAGACGGGGTTTCGGGTGCTTGGCGCGCTGATTATTCTCTTTGGATGGGTTGTTGTGGGCACTGTGATCTACCAGCTAGTAAAAGAGATCAAAGAGGCTCGCATGGCAAGCGACGAAGAGAACATCAAGAAATACAGCCCGATCATATGCCGTGAGGACGCGGCAAAGGCGGGAGCGCAATCCAAACTCGTGGAGATGAAACTGGAATACGCGCTGGACGAATACACCGTAGAACGGATTGGAAAAGAGGCGGGGGTTTCGTTCCAAACCGCAACGCTGATGAAAGCGATTATTCTCAAAGCGGTTGTCGAAACGATTGGCAAACAGACAGAGAATTAATGGAATGTCCGGTACAAGCAAGCCCTCTTCGAATTAGCGAAGAGGGCTTCATCGCGCAAATGTCTTCGATATTTCCTCTGTACGAACATGAATTTTGATAAAAATGAAGCTTACTAAACAGGCGGGCAACGAATGCTGAATAACGCAAACATTGACGAATCCGCGCGCTAAGTCGCGCATTGACAAGCAAAATCGGCTGTGAAATAATGGTCGGGACGGGGAAGAACGGCAGAATCGAATAACGCTCTATTGCTCCGTTTTATGCGGGGGTAAGCGCTTTTCGTATCTACCGACGTTCACCGAAACCAGCGCTCGAAAACAAAATATCAGGGAAAATCTCCGAGCCGCCGCGACCCGTACAGAAACGGGCTGCGTCGGCCAATGGGTACGGGCGGTAACGCGCGCGCCTGCCGTGTTTGCAAAGGGGATGTTACCATTCGTTAGCCTGCGGCCGCTCCTTTGCCGTCTGGCGGGATTTTCCTTGAAATAAAAAAGGAGAATAATATGAAAAAGAGAATCCTCTTGATTGCGCTCGCGCTGATGCTGACGCTCAACGTGTTTGGCTGCGCAAAAACGGACACAGCCGCTCCCGAAGCAACCGAAGAAGTTGCAACCGAGGTCATAGCGACCGAAGAGCCGAGCGAAGCGCCCGCGCCCACGGCGGAACCCGCGCCGGAAGACGCGCTTGGCATTACGATCCTGTTTGAAAAGGACGATTCCTTGATCAACAACTATTCGTTGCTCGCGGTCAACGAAGCGGCTCCGTTTGCGGACGCGGACGGCAAGGCGGTTGCGGATGTTGTAATCAATACCGTCGGCGCAAAAGCGCTCATCGACTGGATGCTGAGCGACGAAGCCGCGGCGCTGATTGCGAACTACGGCGTCGAGCAGTACGGCGAAGCGCTTTTCTATCTCAAGACCGATAAGCCCGTTTCCACTGCGGAGATTCCGAAGGCGACGGACGCAACCAAGACCATCCGTCTTTCCACCACGACCTCCGTTAACGACAGCGGCTTACTGGCCTACCTGCTGCCGACGTTCGAAGGCGAATACGGCTACAAGGTGGAAGTCGCTTCCGCCGGAACCGGCAAGGCGATTGCCGCGGCGCAGATGGGTAACGCGGATTTGATTTTTGTGCACAGCAAGACGCAGGAAGAAGCGTTTGTGACCGCCGGATTTTCCAAGATTCTGGACGGCTATACGAGCGAACGGCTGACGTTTATGTATAACTACTTTGTGCTGATCGGGCCCAAGGACGACCCGGCCAAGTGCGCGGAAGCAACCGACGTCAAGGACGCGTTTGCCCGCATTGCGGAAGGCAAATTCCCGTTCGTCTCGCGCGGCGACCTCTCCGGCACGCATACCAAGGAAGTCTCCCTCTGGCCGGAAGCGCTTGCCATTACGACCGACGCGGCGAGCGTTGCGGCCTACAGCGAATGGTATTCCTACAGCAACGCCGGCATGGGCGTGTGCCTGACCATGGCAAACGAAATGAACGCCTACATCCTCTCGGATAAGGCGACGTTCCTTGCCTTCCGCGCCAACGGCGGCACGGTCGGTTAATGGGCAAAGCGCTGCAACAAGCGTTTGATCTGTTATTCTCAGGCGATGGTGAACTTTGGAACATCGTTTCCGTTACCATGCGCATGACGCTGACAAGCTCCATAGCGGCGCTCCTTCTTGGGGCGCCGCTTGGCGTTCTCTATGCGGGCGCGCGTTTTCCCGGCAGAAAAGCGCTCATCGTGCTGAACCGGACGCTCATGGGCGTGCCGCCGGTTGTCTGCGGGCTGCTTTGCTACCTGCTGTTCTCCGGCGTAGGGCCGCTGCGGCATCTGCAGCTGCTCTTTACGGTCAACGGCATGATTATTGCGCAAGTGCTTTTGATTACGCCGATCGTCGCGGGCAATATGGAAACCTATCTCTCCGGCGTGATCGGCGAAATACGCGAAACGACGCGGGGGCTGCGGCTAACGCGTACAAAGACGTTTTTTGTGACGCTGGGCGAGAGCAAGTACGCGCTCGTTTCCACGTACCTGTTCGGCTTTGGCAGGGCGATGGCGGAGGTCGGCGCGGTATCCATGGTAGGCGGCGCGATTGCGTTTAAAACGAACGTGATGACCACCGCGATTATGATGTATACCAACCGCGGCGATTTTACGCTGGGGCTTGCGCTCGGCGTTCTGCTGCTGCTCATTTCGCTTATTATCAACGTGCTGGCGCATCTTCTGCAAAGGAGGAGCGCATGATCGAACTACTCGGCATTCAAAAATCCTATGGCGAACGGCTGGCGCTGGACGTCCCCGCGTTTTCTTTTGAGGACGGCGGCAGATACGCGCTGGTCGGTCCCAACGGCAGCGGCAAGACGACGCTCTTGCGCATTCTCGCGGGGACACTCAAACAGGACACGGGGAGCATCCGTTACGGGGACGTTAAAAAGAACGAAGTCGGCTACCTGCCGCAAAAACCGTACGCGTTCGATCGGAGCGTTCTGGAGAACGTCCTTCTCGCGCTGGAGCCCGGGCCGGAAGCGAAGAAAAGCGCGCTTGCCGCGCTGGAACTGGTTGGCCTCGGCCATCTCGCCAGAGCAGGAGGGAACCATCTTTCCGGCGGGGAGACGCAGCGCATGGCGCTGGCGCGGCTGATCGCCAAGCCGCATAAGGTTCTGCTGCTCGACGAGCCGACCGCCGCGGCGGACATTCAGGCGAACGACCTTATGGAGCGCGCGCTGCTCGCGTATGCAGAAAAAACGGGATGCACGCTGATCGTTTCCTCGCACGCGCCGTCGCAGGCGATGCGCCTTGGCCAAACCGTTCTTGCGCTGGAGGGCGGACGTATCGGCGAGTTTGGAAGCGCGGAGCAGGTGCTCCAGAACCCGCAAAAAGAAAGCACACGCGAATTTTTGCGACACTGGAGAATTTAAACCCTTTCAACAAAACCAACTTTTGCAAGATGAAAACCCCGCAGATTCTGCGGGGTTTTGTGTGTTTCATAGAAGCAGCCTAGAACCACATTGAGCGAACGCACCAGGCGATCAGTATCGTCGCTGCGCTCATGACAAACAGCGTCATATACGCCGCCGCCTGCGCGGCTTTGGTATGCCGAAACCGTTCGTAGATCTGTCTGCGAATGACGGACTGCACTTTACTGAGCAAAAATCCTGCCAGAAAACCCGCCGCCAGCGAACCGACAAGCGCGGCGGGAATGATCCAAAGGTATTCAAAACCGGGCGACAGTATAACGCCAAAGAGAACGCCGGAAATTAAAAAGGAAAGCGAAATACGGTTCCAGCCGCGTTCGTTTTCCAAAGCTGATTTTAATTGCTCGATTTCCGATTTCAGGGCGGCTTTCCGCTCCAGCAGGTTTAGTATCTTTTCGATGAGCGCATAGCGCGTTTCCAGTTCCAGCTGAACCTTGGCCTGTTCGCGCGCCGCAAGCTTCGCCGCAGCGACCGGATCGCTGGCGTTAAGCGCGAAATCCTCCTGACGCATACGTTTTTTCCTCCGCGTTCAGCCGGGGTAAAACGAGAAAGTACAGGTGGCATCAATAACAAGAACAGTATATCAGTTTTTGCACACTTGTGCAAATAGCCGCTGGAAACCGGGCAACGCGTTCTGAATCGTTTCGTAGGATACGCAGTAAGAGATGCGGACGTACTCTGGACAGCCGAAGCTTCTGCCGGGGACGATGAGAATTTCTTCCTGCTTTGCAAGCTCGGAAAAAGCGTCTCCGTCCCCGTTTGGCGCCTGAACAAAGAGATAGAACGCGCCGTCCGGTGGAACGCACCGGTAGCCGATCTGCGTTAAACCTTGATACAGCGCG
>JBDKTD010000311.1:0-13025 GCA_039680365.1 Clostridiaceae bacterium | reverse complement strand
ACCTCCTGTTAGTTCGTCAGCGTGGGGTTGTTGGCAATGATGTTAAACGCCGTTTCTTTGGCAAAAATTTCGCTGGAGGGCTTGTAGGACGTGATGAGAATCCAGAACATCGGGACCACCATCACCGCCAGAAACGCGGCAATAATGACGATCGATACGGCTTTTGTCATCGATTTTTTCTTGCTTTTCATGCTTCCTCCTCAATCGTCCCGAACGATTTCCGCGCCAAGCACTTTGACAAACAGAAACGCGATAGCCGCAACGCAGAGCGCCATGGCCAGCACGACCACCGCACCGTAGCCATAGTTATTCTGCGCAATCATGAGCTTGTAGGCGTAAATCGAGAGCGTTTCGGTTCCCTGCGCGCCGCCGGTCAGCACCGCGATCAGGTCGTACACACGGAACGCATCCAGCGTTCGAAACAGCAGCGCCACCAGCAGCGAGGGTTTGAGCAGCGGCAGCGTGATGCCAAAAAACGTTCGCACCGGGCCCGCGCCGTCGATCTTTGCGCTCTCGTAAAGGCCCTGGTCAATAATCTGCAGCCCCGCCAGCAGCAGAAGCGCCATATACGGCGTGGTCTTCCAAACGTCCGCAAGAACGGCCGCCGCCATTGCGCCGCCGGAAGAGAGCAACATCAGCTCCGGCGAGGCGATCAGCCCGATATCGGTAAAGATCTTTGCGACAACGCCGCTGCTGCCGTCGTACATATAGCTCCACATGAGCGCGGAAACGGCGGTTGGAATTGCCCATGGAATCAGCGCGGTCGTGCGCACGCCGCCAAGGCCCTTGATGGCTTTGTTCATAATCAGTGCCAGCGCCATGCCGAACACCAGCTCAAGAGACACGGAGATCACCGTAAAGATTGCCGTGCTTTGCAGAGAGTGGAAAAAGCGCGTATCGTTCAGGAGCTTGCCGTATGCGGCGAGCCCCGTAAAATTACTGCTGATCAGGCAGGAATCCATTTCGTTAAAAATCGTATTCAGCTTATTCCAGCCGTTATAAAAGGATACGCCGGCGTTTCGCTCGTAAACGGCTTGCACGCTCGTTTTAACGGCGGCTGTTGCCGCGGTAATCTCCGCTTCTTCCGCCGAGGATACCTTTTGAATATCCCCAACGGCGGCATACCGCTTTGCAAGCTCGTCCATCTTTGCCATGGCGTTCGTAAGTTCCGCCTGATCCGCCTCGCTGAGCAGCGTAATATCGTCCGCTAAAAACCAGTTGATATAGCCGCAGTCCTCCTTAAAGAGAGGCGCGTTGAAATTTCCGCTCGTATAGAGCCCGGCAACCTGCTGATCGTTGGTCCGGTAGTCAAACAGCGAGTAGACCACGGACGTAACGATCGGATAAATTGCAAACACAGCCAGAAGAAGAAACAGCGGCAGTAAAAACGCCGCTTGTCTGGCTGTTATCTTCTTACGCATGTTCTGCCTCCCTCCCGGGTCTTAACGGAATCAGCGGCGCTCACGCCTGAAAATATCCGGGTGAGCGCCGCCAATCGTTGTTGGTTAGTTCGCCAGCGCGGCGTTGATTGCGTCAACCGCGGCGGTGAGTTCCATCTCGCCGGAGAGGTACGCATGCGCGGCATTCATAATCGCGTCGGACGTTTCGGAATAGTGCGCCGAAACGGGGCGGGAAATCGTTGTTGCCAGCGCGTTCTGGAAGCCGGGCATTGAGAGCATGGCGTTCGCGGCAATGACATCCGGATCGCTGAGCATCTCGTTGTAGCCGGGCAGGTAGCCGCCCTGGACGGACATGATCTTCTGTCCTGCGGTTGCGACATACTTCATGAAGTCCCAGGCGCCGTCCTTATTGACGGAGTTCTTGTTGATGCCGAGCAGCCAGCCGCCAACCGTGGAGCCGCCGGGCAGCGGAGCCACATCCACCACATCCTGCTTGATGGTGCCGTCGGAAGCGATCATGCCCCACTGATACGGCCAGTTGCGGGCAAAGACGCTCGTGCCCTTGATGAAGCTGTTATGCGTTTCGCCTTCGGAGTAGTTGAGGATGTCCACCGGGGACGCCGCGGAATCCACCATCGCCTTGAGCGCAACGAGTCCGCCTTCGATGTCCGTCCAGCCCGCGGTGTATTCCGTGAGGTTACAGACGAGGCCTTCATACAGTTTGGCCTGGAAGACGATGCCGTCCGTCGTGCCGCCCTGACCCATGTAGGTTTCCGCCATGGTCTGCAGATCCGCATAGGTGTAGTTGCCGGAGACGAGCTTTGCCGCGTCGTCCGCCGAAACGATGTCCTTACGGAAGTAGAGCAGGCCGAGGTCCGGGAAGAACGGCAGTGTGTACTGCTTTGCGCTGTAGTTGCCGGCGGTCATAGAGCCCGCGTTGAACTGCGAGATCTTGAGTCCGTCCGCCTGCATGAGCTGGTCGATGGGTTCAATGTAACCGGCGGCGGCAAACTCGCCCGCCCAAACGACGTCCATGGAGAGGACATCGTAGTCGCTCGAACCGGCCTGCATGCTGGTGAGAATCTGCTCGCGCATCGCGCCGGAATCGTTGGTCATGTCAACCCATTCCACCGTGTAGAGTTCCTGCGACGCGTTGTAGGCGTCGATCACGGCCTGCGTTGCGGGTGTGCTGTCCGCCTGCGCGGCGAACTTGATAACGGTGCGCTCTGCGGGCGCGGCCGCTTCTTCCGCTGCGGGCGCTTCGGTTACAACAGCCTCTTCGACTGCGGCGGGTTCGGGCGCCGCCGGCGTCTTTGCGCAGCCGGCAAGCAGCGCAAACACCATCATCAGCGCCAACGAAATACCAAGAATCTTTTTCATCTTTCTCTTCCTCCTTGTTCAATTGTTCAGCTTGTGATTCATTCCTGCCCGTTGAAATGCGGAGCCCGGGCAGTCGGCTTATGGTTCCATTATATGGGTTGTCTATACGACGGATATATTATAATCTTCACTTTCGTGTTATAATACTCTCTATGTTGAACAGGGAGATTGTACTATGAATACGGAAACACGCATACAACTTTTGCGGATGTTTCACTATGCCACCGGCATTCCCGCGGAGATGCTGCAGGCGGGCAAAAGCCTCTACCGCCTGCCGGAAGAGATTCCGTGCGCCGCGCGGGTTGCGCAGGACGATTCGCTCCTGCCCGCGCCGTATCCGGGCGACTCGAGCGTGCAGTATTTGAGTACGCCCGCGCTTGAAACGTTCTTTCTGCTGCTGACGGGCGACGGCATCCTGCTGCGCGCGGGCCCCGTGCTGCAAAATCCGGTTCGTCCGGAGCGGCTCGCCCAGCTGATCCGCGCGGGGCTGCTGCCGTTTCGCAGCAAGGCGGAACTCACCGCGCACTACGCCGCCTGCCCGCTGCTGGACGACAGGCACCTTTTTTACTCCGGTAAGCTGCTCGAAACGCTGTTTCTGGAGGACGCGCCGTTCTGCGACCTGACCGAGGTCGAGCCGAACACCGGCACGCCGATTGACGAAAGCTACTATTCTCAAACGCTCGACTACCGCACGCGGCAATTCCAGCATGTGCCGTACGCCATTGAGCTGGAAGTCTGCCGCATGATTGCAAACGGCGACACCGCAAGCTCCAAACATATTTTACAGGATATCAACCGCATGCCGCGAGCAAAACTTGCCAATACGCCCGTGCGGTCGCTGAAAAACTCATTAATCTGCAGCTGCACGTTCATGGCGCGCGCCGCCATTTCCGGCGGCGTCAAGCCGGACGAAGCGTTTACCCTCAGCGACGCGTTCATTCAGCGCATCGAAGCGGCGGCCACAACCAAAGACCTCTCCGGTTTTGAGGCGGAGATGATCGAAGGCTTCACAACCCGCGTGCAGAGCATGCGCAGCGGCCGCTACTCCGCAACGGTGAATCAGGCCATGCAGTATATCGACGCGCATCTGAGCGAGCCGATTGCAATATCTGATATCGCCAGTACAGTCTACCACAACGCGAACTATCTTTGCGGGTTGTTCAAGCGGGAAACCGGGGAAACGATCCATACGTATATCCTCCGGAAACGCGTGGAGGAAGCGGAGTACTATGTCCGCAACAGCAGCGACCCCATCGCGGACATTGCAACGTTTTACCAGTTCTGCTCGCAAAGCCACTTTGTGCAGTGCTTTCGAAAATTCACCGGAGAAACGCCGGGCGCCTGCCGCAGCTGCGGAACGAAGAACTCCCGGTAGTAACCCGCTTATTTTGAAAAAATCTGCCGGGTAAACGTAGCAGAAGCGAAACAGCGTTTACCGCTCTACTGCGCCAGTACGCGTCAGCAAAGGAGGGGTTGTAATGACACTGCGTCAAACAACAAAACGATACGCCGCTTTACTGAGCTTGTTCGCCCTCTTGCTCAGCTTCTTTGCCTGCTCGGCAAACAGCCGGGCGCCGTCTACGACGGTTTCCGCGCCGCCAACGAGCGAACCAGTCGTAATCAGCACCATTCCGCCCTCGCCCACCGTGTTTTTGACACCCGAACCGGAAATGGAGATCGACGAGGACGGCGACATTACGCTGCGCAGCGACATCGCCGCACAGTTCAGCGCAGATTCGTTTCCCTTCGACCATGCGCCGGTTGTGCTGATCTATCACACGCACGCGACGGAATCGTACCTTCGAGCTGAGAACGCGGGCTATGCCGAAACCGAGCGGGGACGAACCGGGGACGCGCGCTTCAACGTCGTTGCCGTGGGTAACGCGCTGCAGAAAGCGCTGGAAGAACGCGGGTTTACGGTATTCCACGACTCGACCAACGTGGAAGGCGAGGATATCACCAGCGCGTATTCCCGTTCTCTGCAGGTCATGGAAAAATACGAGCATATCGACCTCTATATCGACTTGCACCGAAACGCCAGCAGCCAGCGGGGCGGCTCGGACAACACCATCCAAATCGGCAAAATCTCCTGCGCTAAGCTGTTCTTCGTTGTTGGAACCGGCATCGACACCTACGACGGCGAGTATGATGTTTTACCGGACTGGAAGAACAACTACACCTTCGCGCTGTCGCTCACCGAAGCGATCGCCGCAAACCAGCCGGATCTTGTCAAGCCCATCCGCCTGAAGGTTGGAAGGTTTAATCAGCACATGGGTTTGTGCCTGCTTGCGGAAATCGGCACCAACGCGGACACGCTGGAAGCGGTTCTCAACACCGTGCCGTATCTCGCGGACGCCATAGAAACCGTCTGCCCGCAGAACGCCGGGCAGGGCTGATTCCATGGCGAGCCCGCAGTAATAAACGCTTATGTATTTGGGTTTTGCAAGACATCCCGCGACATAAAAAAAGACACGCGAAGCGATAACGCCACGCGTGTTTTTTTATCTCTATGTCAGAACGCAGGAAAACGCCGTCTCGCTCTGTCGGCTTACCCGACCGTCGAACCGCGCGCAATCAATTTTGGCAGCGTGATGAATGTTTGAAACTGCAAATTCGGTTTGCGCATTTTATCAAGAATCATCTTCCCCGCCTGCATGCCGAGATCGTAAACGTCAATATTGACCACCGTCAGCGGCGGGTCGGTGATGCGCGAAAACGGGTAGTCGTCAAACGTTACAACCGCGATTTCCGAAGGAATGGATACTTTATGCGCGTTGAGCGCTTTCATGCAGCCGAGCGCGATTTCGTTGTTGGCGCAGATAACCGCGTCCGGACGCGGAACGCCTGCAAGCAGTTCCTCCGTCATGCGGCATCCGTCCTGCCGCGTGGACTCCCCGCGCAGCACCAGATGCGCCATGAACGGCAGGTGCGCGTCTCCCAGCGCAGCCTTCGCGCCCTTGAGGCGGGATTCGGAAATGGCGTCCACCTCGCGCCCGCCGATATAAGCGATGCGCCGTTTGCCGGTCTCCAGCAGGTGTTCCGCCGCGAGTTCGCCGGAGATGGGGTTATTGTTGGCGATCCAGCAGAGCTTGCTGGGAAAGTTCGGCATGCCGATGACCACATGCGGAAATTCGTACCGCAGCACAAGCTGGGAAAGTTCCCTCGTTACGATTGCCGCGTGGAAAACCGCGCCGTCCACGCTCTTTTGCAGCATGAGCTCTTCCACCGCCGCGCAGTTGCCTTCCTGCATGTCGATGAGCACCATGCTGTAACCTTTTCGCACCAGCGAGAACTGGAGGCCGGACATGATTTCGAACATATGCGGGTTGGTAAAGGCCGTGTCCCGCTCCAGCGTCGTGACAAAAGCGACGCTGCCGGAGGCCTGCTTTGCAAAATTCTGCGCGCGTTTATTGGGCGTATATTTCAGCTCCTGCATCGCGGCGTGGACGCGTTCCGCCGTCGCCTCGGAAATGGAGTAGGAGCCGTTGATCACCTTGGAGACCGTCGCCGTGGAGGTATTGGCGAGTTTCGCCACGTCCCTGATCGTTGCCGCCATGCGTCCCCCCCCTTAACCGGTTTCCCTATGTTTCGCTGATTTACGCTTTGATTATACCTTTGGCGTTATGTTCTTGCAACGAAATAGCCGAACGGCGCAAGGCTCTGCACGTCAAACCCCTGCGAAAGCAGAATCTCGCCGCCCGCCGCGAGTTCGGAACCGTCTGCAGATTCGTCCTGCGCGTTGAGCGTTATCACGATATGTGCAGTTTCGTCGTACCGCTCGTAAGCATACAGCCCTTTTTGGGCGGCTAGCACGCGGTACTCTCCCGTACGCAGGCAGGAAAACGCGTTTCGCAGCGCGATGGCATCCCTGAAAAACGCGGTCAGTTCGGTTTCGTCAAAGCGCATTGGCGCGCGATAGTCGTCCTCAAGAATACCTTTAATCCCCTGTTCGTCGCCGTAAAAAACCGACGGCGCGCCGATAAACGTTATTAAAAACAGCACGGCCAGACGGTATCTGCGCTCGTCTTCCCCGCAGAGCGAGAGAAAGCGCGGCACGTCGTGACTGTCCAGCAGGTTCAGCTGCCCGAACGTCAGGTTCTTGCGGTACCGCATGCGCATATCCGTCACGCGCGCGTCGAACGCCGCGGCGTCGATTTCCCCGCGCGCGAAAAACCGCTTGCAGTGCTTCATCATGTCGTAATTCATGGTGGAATCGAACATCCGCCCGTCCAGCCAGAAAGGCGCGCTCTGCCAAACTTCGCCAATGATGGCGGCGTCCGGCTTGGCCGCTTTGACCGCGCGGCAGAAGTCCATCCAAAACCGGTGATCCACCTCGTCCGCAACGTCCAGCCGCCAGCCGTCGATATCGTACTCCTCAATCCAATGCGTGCCAACTTTCTGGAAATACGCATTTACCTCCGGATTACCTGTGTTGAGTTTTGGCATGAGCCGTTCGTAGGCAAAGCATTCGTAGTTCGGTATTTCGTCCCCCGTTTCGGGGCGGACGACAGGAAAGTTCAGTTCGTAGAACCAGTCGGCGTATCGCGAGTCGGCGCCGTGTTCCACCACGTCCTGAAACGCAAAGAAGTTCCAGCCGCAGTGGTTGAACACGCCGTCTATGATCACGCGCATACCCCGCGCGTGGCATTCCGAAACGAGCGTACGAAAGTCCTCGTTGGTACCGAAGCAGGGGTCGATTTTGTAGTAATCGAGCAAATCGTACTTATGGTATTCGCCAGCCGCAAAGATCGGGTTGAGGTAAATGCAGTTAAAGCCCAAGCCGGCAATATAGCCAAGGTTCTCGCGGATGCCGTTAATCGTGCCGCCGAGCTTTCCGCGCACAGGGCTGCCCGCAAGCTCCTTCTCGCAGGGCGAAAGGGAGATTTCTCGCTTGCCGCTGGCAAAGCTGTCTGGAAAGATATTGTAGATCACCGCGTGTTTCAGCCAGTCCGGCACATCCGCAATATCCTCTCTGCGGTTATAGGGCAATTTATAGTATTCCGAACGCTCGTTAGCAACGTGGTCGTAGAACAGATCGCCGTAATACAGCGTGGTTTCCGCGCCGCTTGTCAGTTCAAAATAGTAGCAGACCCGCCGGTAGGGGCTTTTGAGCGTCACTTCGAACCAGTCGAACAGGTCGGTTGTGGCAACGACTTCCATTTCCACCGAGGAAAATACAACCGGGTTGACGCGGCAGGCCGTGTCCCCGTAAAATAAGCGGCAGCGCGAAAGATTTCCCCTTGCCGCGCGGAGGCGAAATACGATGTGCCGTTCGTCGATTCCGTGGGCAAAGTTGGACATTGGCTGATGTAAAATTGCGTCTCGTTTGATCATAGCATCCTTTTCTTCACGCGATTCCGCGTGCCCGCAGAACCGTACTGTTTGTTTTCTCCGGCAGGGGGTCAGCCCTTCACGCCGCCCGACGTCAAGCCAGAGACCATATGCCTCTGCACGTAGAGGAAGATGATGAGCACCGGCAGCGAAATCACCAGCGACGCCGCGGCGAACACCGGCCAGCTGCCGGACATCTCGCCCGCCTGGAGCGAATACAGACCGGTTGCCAGCGTAAAATTCTGCGAACCCGTCATAAAGGTTACGGCATAGATATACTCGTTCCAAACATAGATGAGCACCATCACGGCGGTCACGATGATGGAAGGTTTCGCCAGCGGCATTACGATGCGGCGGATAATCTGCAGTTCGCTCGCGCCGTCCATGCGCGCCGCTTCCTCGATATCATAGGGAATCGTATCGAAATACCCCTTCATGTTCCAAAGCCCGAACACCGCCATGGTTCCCGTGTAAATGATAATCAGTCCCAGCTTCTTATCGACCAGCCCCAGCGGATTCATGAGCTTGTAGATGGCGAACATGGATAGAAGCGACGGAAACGCGTTGAGCAGAATCAGCAGGTTCAGCAGGGTTTTTCTGCCGCGAAAGCGCATCCGCGAAAACGCGTACGCCGCCGGAATGGAGACCGAAAGCGCGATGGTTACCGTGCAGACGGCGACGATCACGCTGTTTTTGAACCACAGCAGAACCGGTTTTTCGGTAAAGACCGCCTTGTAGTTATCCAGCGTGAACGCCTTGGGTAAAAACGTAAAATCGGCGGTGAGCAGGCTGTTGTTGGCGTTGAACGAAACCGAAAGCGCGTAGAGAATCGGAATCAGCGTCACAAAACACAGCGCGATGAAAAACACCTGAAGAGAAACGACCTTTGCGCCGGTCACGGCTTTTCTTTTTTGTCTCTGCGTCAGGTTCATGCGCGTTTCCTCCGCATCTCTTTGTTGGTCAGCAACGTAAAGGCGATCATCAGGAGGAAAATGATGATGGATACCGCGGAGCTGTAGCCGTAGTTGCTGGTGATGAACGCGTTTTCGTATGCGTAGGTCAAAATTGTATGGATGTTCGCGCCGCTCGGCGAACCCGCCTGCTGAGTGAGCAGGTAGACCACGTCGAACTGCTTGAACGTGGTAAACACGGTGATGATCACCGCGGGCCCGATCACGGGCTTGATGAGCGGAACCGTGATATAGGCGGTCTTTTGCAGACGAGTGGCTCCGTTGAGCAGCGCGGTTTCATACAGACTCCGGTCCACGCTCTGCAGCGCGCCGTCGATAATCATGATCATAAACGGCAGCGCAAGCCAAAGGTTGACCACCGTGCAGCACAGAAACGCGCTTACATCGTTGGCAAGCCACCGCACCATATTCAGCCCCAGCTTCTCCATCCATTGGTTGAGCAGGCCGAAGGTGGAGTTGAACATGCCCGTTTTCCAGAGCAGGATGGAGACATACCCCGGCATTGCCCAGGGAAACATCAGAATCGTCTTGTAGATTCCCTTGCCTCTGAGGTTTGGCGAGTTGAGCAGAGACGCCACGCCGAACGCGATGCCGAGCTGGAGCGCCATATTCAGCACCGTCCAGAGCACGGTTCTGAGCAGAGCCGCGAGGAAGCCGGAATCGAACACAAACAGCGCTTCTTTATAGTTCTCCAAGCCGACGAAATCGAAGTTGAACCAATGATAGAGGTTCATATTCGTCAGCGAGATATACGCCGTATAGAGAATGGGAAATACGACGACCACGAGGATCAGCAGCAGCGACAGCGCGCTGTAGAGATAGGCGCGTTTGTTGTCGTTTCGCTTTTCCATTCGTTTCCGTCCTCCCTTCGATACCTTTTATAATCGTGCAGGCGCTTACTGCATGGCCTCGATCAGCTGTTCCGCCTTGGCCTGGAACTTGGTTGTTTCCGTTTCGACAACGCCGCCGGAGAGGTTGACCGCGACGAGCAGATTGCCCAGCACCGTCCACATAACGTCCATCTGCGGGATGTTCGGCATGGGCTGGGCGGTTTCGGCGATCTTACGCATGGTGGTTACCATGGGGTCTTCGCTCACGCTCGGATCGTCGTAGGCAAGCACGTTTGCCGGAGCGCAGCCGCTGGCGTTTGCAAGGTCGATTCCCACCTGCGGATCGGTCAGAACGTTGAGCACGCGTGAAATGGTGTCGTGCTTCTGATCCGACGCTACTTTTAGTACATGCACGCCCTGTACGCCGGTATACGGCGCGAGCGGCAGGCCGGTTTCGTCCACGATAGGCATGGTTGCAAAGCCGAGATCGATGCCCGCTTCCCGCGCGGAAGGCACGAGCCACGGACCGCCGATGGTCGAGTCCGCCATACCTTCTAAAAACAGCGTGTTCACGGTGGAATACTCACTCTCGCCTGGCATATACTGGATAAACTTTGAATGGTATTTCAGCGCGGCGCGCACTTCCGCCGAATTGAGCTGCGGCACGCCGTCGCTCGTAATCAGTTCGCCGCCAAAGCCGTTGATCCACGGGATGCTGTAATAAGCGGTGCTGTGCTGTTCAACGAAGCCGTAATGCCCGCCGGAGGTCTTTGCCTGCATATAGGCATAGAGCGCTTCGGTGGTCTTTGGCACGTCGCTTTCGCTCATCAGCGCTTTGTTATAAAGGAAGAGCAGCGTTTCAAAATAGAGCGGCAGCTGATAGAGCGTGCCTTTGTAGGTTGCGGATTCGAGTGTCACCGGCAGGTAGTTTGTCAGCGTTGTTTCATCCACAAAATCCGTAATCGGGGCAAGGATGCCGAGTTCGGCGTAAACGCCGATCTTATCGTGCGCAAACAGATACAGATCCGGCGCGGCGCTTGGATCGTTGCCGACAAGCTTGAGCGCTTCGGTCAGTCCGTCTTTGCGGACGAGTTCCACCGTTACGTCCGGCAGCGCTTTGGTAAACGCCGCCTGCAGCGCCTCGACGACCGCTTCCTCCTTGTCGTGCCAGATGACGATGTGGTTAACGTCCACCGTCTTCTTTGCGCACCCGGAAAACGGCAGTATCCCTGCCGCCAGCACAACGGTGATAAGCAGCGCAAGCGCCCGTTTTACGATCGAATTCTTCATCGAAATCCGCACCCCTTTTAGGCTAAAATTAGGACTAAAGTTGAGCGGGCAGATGGCTGCCCGCTCGTATCACAGTCGATTTTCGAACCGTTAAGCGGCTTTCTTCTTCTTTTTAGCAATGGCGATTCCGCCAGCGGTGCCGCCCGCTACCACCACCGCGCCAAGGGTGATCCAGAGCCAGGTGAGGTTCGGCTGCGCGGCCGTTTCGGCGGGAGCCGCGGGTTCCGCGGTCGCTTCCGGCGCTGCGGCGTCCGCCGCGGGCTGTTCGTAGCTCAGCGTAAAGTTGCCTTCCGCGTCCACGACCACCCAGAGTTCCTTGGCTTCAATCTCGATATCCCCCGTCTGGATTGCGCCTGCGTTGGCGTTGATGATCAGGCGGTTGACCCACATCGGCAGGCCGTAGTTGAACCAGCCATTCCCTTCGTCCATCATATCGGCGCCCGGCCAGTTTGTAAACACATTGGTGCCGTCGGGATGCGACCAGGACCAGATGCAGGGCATCGTCCAGCTTGCGTCAACCTTGGCGTGAACGGTAAAGGTCGGTTCGGCGGGTTTTTCGTAAACAACCGTCGCTTCTTCCGCACTGGCAACCGCAATCCAAACCGCTTTACCCGTTTCAATGACGCTGCCCGCCGTCTGCACCGCGCCTTCGTTGGCGCTGATGATTACGTTTTCCATATTGGCGGGAATGTCGATGGCGTACCAACCGTCCGTCTGGAGTTCCATTACGCCGCCCGGCCAGGCTTCAAACGCGTTCACGCCAGCGTTCGTCCATACCCAGGCGCAGGGAGCAGTCCAGTCCGCCGGAACCTGCGCGTAGAGCTTTACGGTGGAAACATACGCCGGCAGGTCGCCCGTGGTCTGCTGTTCGTAGCTCACGGCAAAGGTTGCGTTTTCGCCTTCCACCGTGGCGGGAGTAACCGTAATCCACATATTGTTCGGCTCGATTGCGCCTTCGCCGGTCTGAATCGCGCCTTCGTTGGCGCTGATGATGACGTTCGCCATCGTCTTGGGAATAAAGATGTAGGACCAGCCCGCGTTGTTCGCGTCCGCCGTCATCTTGCCGCCGGGCCACGCGTCAAACGCGCCCTTGCCGTCCGCATCCCATGTCCAGACGCAGGGATCCGCCCAATCCGCCGGAACGTTTGCGTAAACGAGAACGACGTCCTCCGCCGTCAGCAGAGCCTTTGCGGGCTCTTCGTACGGCACATACGCGGGCAGGTCTCCGGTGGTCAGCTTGTCGTAGCCGACGGTGGCGGTCGTATCCGCAGCGATGGTAATCCAAGCATCCTTGGCTTCGATGGCGTAATCGGTGGTCTGCACCGCGCCTTCGTTGGCACTGATGATGACAAAAGCCATCGTATTTGGAATATACATATAGTACCAGCCGGGGTTTGCTTCGTCCGCCGTCATCGCGGCGCCCGGCCATGCGGAGAAGGCGCTCGCGCCGTCGGCATCCCAAGTCCAGATGCACGGATTTTCCCATCCCTCTGGCACCTGTGCATACACGCAGATATAGCCGTCCTCCGCCAGAGCGCTCATCGGGAGCAGCGCGCAGAGCATGAGAGCCTCCAAAAACAGCGCCAGAATTTTTCCTGTCCGTTTCATGATGATTTTCTCCTCCAATATTCTTTTGTTGGGTTGTATCGCTTGCAAATCTGAAAGAAACATGAATGTGTTTCGCAACTTCAATATAGCATTGCGCCGCCGGGGCTCGCAAGGAAATATTGGGTAACCGTTTTCTTTGTCGAATGCGAGGCGCCTATGCAACGCGATTTGTACTCTGTCCGCCTGCACGCCGCAGCTTCCTCCAAACAGCGAAC
>JBDKTD010000141.1:0-18540 GCA_039680365.1 Clostridiaceae bacterium | reverse complement strand
GATCAACCTTACTCTTTTGGATCCATGAAGTGTTCCCGATTATACGGAATACTTTTCGGGGGGGGGCAGATCAGTGAGCCCGTCTTTTTTCGGAAGTATTCTGTCCAGAATTATGACGTTGTATCCGCAGTTTTTCAGGTAATACGCCGCATCGGCGCCGCTTTCGCAGGCGTCGCAGTCGTATCCTTCCTTTGAGAAGACGCCTTTGAGCGCATGCAGAAGGTCGCGGTCATCTTCTATAAAGAGCAGTCGCCTGTCTCTTCTCCCGTTTTAATACGTCACGCGATGTTTTTCAAGCGCGCATGGTATGCTCGAATCATTTTTAACTTAGTAAATCGCGGCCGCATGCAGACGCTTTCGATATGGCAAATAAAAGCGCGCGCTACCGTGTTATGCGAAATCTATCCCGCTTGACGCAACGAAATAATATCCGACGATAAATCTGCATGGTTATCTTCTGTTTTCCAGATAAGCCAGCCATTCGCTCTCGACCCAATATGGAACATTAGTCAGTGTATGCGACGAGAGCTCAAATGTGTACTCCTCTGCCGAAGGCGAGATGCTTTTACTCTCCGGCAGGTCGGCTCTGAACACATCGCTCGCGACCGCTTCGTTGTTTTGTGCGTCGATAATCGTTACATAGAGGGTCTCGCAATAGGTTTTAACAGTATTGCCTTCCGCGTCGCAGTAGTTTCCCGCTTCTTCATTAGCCATGCGATAGCGCACGTAACCGCCAACCTCGGAAGGATCGGACGTTTTAAGGCTGTTGAGCACGTACTCCGTGCAGAACTCATTACTGTCTTCGTTATAGGCGATCAGTTTCGTACCCTGACCCGAAATCTGACCCGCCGCCGCAGCCTCCTGCATGACTTCGTTCCGTTCTTTCTTGTCGGAAATCCCTTTTATGCTAAATACCGCAAAGAAGATTAAGCACGCAGTCACAAGGCTTGCGATGATTATCTTATCCAGGTGCTCCGAGAAAAATCCTTTAAGATTCATCAAATCCCCACCTCCCGCAGACTTTATACGCGCTGTCCGTTTCCGCATTTCACTAAGTACCCGATACGCAGGATGGAATCCAACGAGTTATTTGCCACATAGAACAATGCGCCGCTGATAAAGCGCTTAACGTCTTCGACCTGTTTACGCAATGAGGTCATTCGCAACAACCGTTTATTTAATTTTAACAGAGCACGCCTGTTCATGTCAATACTTGTGCGGGCGAACGCCCGCCCCTCAAACCGTGGTTCCGATCGCTGCCTAGAATCTGACCTGCTCCCCGAAAAAGTAGTCCACCTAAAAAGAGAGGAAATGATAAACTGAATAAAAGGAACAGGTGGATGAAATGAAAAAGAGTAATTACACAGAGGAGCAGATCGCCTTTGCGTTGAAGCAAGCTGAACTGGGTGCGCCGATCTCGGAGCTGTGCCGGAAACTAGGCATCGCTGAACTAACCTTTTACCGTTGGAAGAGTAAGTACGGCGGGATGCTGCCAAGCGACATGAAGCGACTAAGGCAGCTCGAAGAAGAAAACGCCAAGCTGAAGAAGCTGGTAGCGAATCTCAGTCTCGACAAGCTGATGCTACAGGATGTACTGACAAAAAATTCTAAGGCCTGCCGAGAAGCGGATGCCGTACGCTATCTGCAAGAGCGCTTTCAAGCAAGCGAACGCAAGAGCTGTATGGTATTGCGAATCAATCGGGGATGGCATCGGAGGCAACCAACCCGAGACGAGCAGGCCTTTTTGCGAATGAGAATCAGGGAAATAACCTTAGTACGAAAGCGATATGGATATCGGCGGATCCATGTCCTGTTGCTGCTTGAAGGGTGGAAAATCAACCACAAACGGGTTTACCGACTGTACAGGCAAGAAGGTTTGAACCTGAGGAAACCATCCAGCCGAAAAAAGATCAGCGTTTCAAGAGCTCCTGAGAAGGGCTTGGCATCTGCGGTAAACGAATGCTGGTGTATGGACTTCGTATCGGATCAACTGTACAATCGAAAGCGGTTCAGGGCGTTGACGGTGCTGGACACGTTCAGCCGGGAAAGTTTAGCCATCTACGTGGATAAATCCATTAAGGGCGAACAGGTCTGCGACGAGCTCGAAAAAATCAAGGCAGCCCGCGAGCTGCCTCAACGAATCAAGGTAGACAACGGGCCTGAGTTCATCTCTCGAACGTTGGACGCCTGGGCATACTTCAACAAGGTCAAACTGGATTATTCTCGTCCCGGCACGCCGACGGACAATCCGCATATTGAATCCTTCAACGGCAGCTTTCGGGATGAATGCCTGAACATGAACTGGTTTATGTCTCTGGAGGACGCTAGAGACAAAGTAGAGCGCTGGCGAAGGGACTACAACGAGTTCCGTCCGCACAGCGCACTAACATACCTGACGCCAGCCGAATTTGCCCGAAAATCGGGCTCCGAGGCCGTCTGAACATCGATTTTTTCTCATTCAGTCGGGACTACTCTTTGGGGGACACCTCATTTCTTTCTTTCCTAACATTGTAGCTGGCCCGGTTTTCGGTGGCTAGATCATACATAAACTTTCTGATATTTATGTAAATTAACTATCTTTGCCATATAAGCCATTATCAAGCCTTGTGCTCGCCATAGTTATTATTTGGATCGACATGTCTGTTAATAATTCATAGATATAGATTGCTTTTCGTGATATTTGCAGCTCCCATAAAGCGTCGTGACCCCGAATAAACTCTCATTTTTCTTTGCACTATTCGCACTGCGAATCATGAAAAAAAGGCCTTTATGCGGTTTTTTAGCTGTGTTAACGCGTTTAAGAGTGTTATCTCGTCGAGTATTTGTGCCCTTCCCCTTTTCATCGTGCACACTTGGAAGAGGCCAAGATTGTCCAACGATCTTTAGTCATTGAGGGTACTTAGTAGCTATATCTGATTTAAACCCGCTTAATATTGAGCGGGTTTGAATCGGTACATTGCATGAACCATAATCAAAGAAGTTTTCACTGAATAACTATGTTTCATTTAAATCAATCGCAAGCAAGGACACTTAAATTTTTGATTCTACTTGCTGCCGCAACACAAGCTCCGCGAATAATCCGCTTTTTGCGATCAATTCATCATATGTTCCGTCTTCCATTACCTTTCCACCTTCAAGCACCAGTATCCGATCACACTGTTTGATGGTTGAAAGACGATGTGCAATCACAATGCGCGTGCACTTCAGGGTAGCCAATGCTTCCGAAACTTGTTTCTGCGCGATATTGTCGAGCGCACTCGTCGCTTCGTCAAACATGAGTACCTTCGGTTTTGCCGCGATCGCACGGGCAATCATCAGCCGCTGACGCTGTCCGCCGGAAATCCCGCCGCTGCCTTCCGTGATCATTGTGTTCATGCCCATCGGCATAGAACGGATATCGTCGGCAATGCCGGCCTGTCTCGCAGCCTCCCATGCGTCCTCAGCGGTCAGCCATGGTGCGGAGACAACAATATTGGAATAGATATCACCGGAAAACAGTTTCCCGCTCTGAAGAACCACACCCATATGTCTTCTTAAACTCGGCAAGTCCAGTGTCTGCGCATCCCTGCCGTCAAAGTAGACTGCACCGCGCTGCGGCGTTTCAAAGCCGAGCATCAACCGCATGAGCGTGGATTTGCCGCAGCCGGTCTTGCCTACAATCGCAACATACTGACCGGGTCTGATCTTCAGTGAAAGATCGTCGAGAATCAGCGGCATATCCTCATTATAGCGAAAGGACACGTTGGAAAGTTCCACACCGCCCGTCAGCCGCGTGACAATCTGTTTATCGGCGGCAATTTCCGGTACGGTTTCAAGAATAGGACGCGACATTTCGAGCAGTGGTTTGATGTTCGACACAGTAAGCGCGATGGAAAACAGGCTGACAAACGCGCCGGAAACAAGACCGTATGATACGTTGAACGCCATGTATTCCGAAATCGTAATGCCCGTTTTTATCGCTATAAAGTAGATAAAAATCGTTCCAGCAAGCGAAACCGCCGCTGTAAAGACAGGAGATACCCGCAGAAGCATTGGAGGCGAATAGAGCAGGCGTGCGTGCTCGGCGTACATCCTGCCCCATTTCGCAAACGCACGCTTTTCGGCGTTCGCCAGCTTGATTTTCTGAATACCGGAGATGAGCGCGAACTCTAGGCCGGACTCCTTTGCGGTGCATTCCATTTCTTTTTGAGAGATCTTCACATGTGCAAGCGTCGTCACCGTCGAAATGATCACCGTCGCGAGGATCACGACAAGCGCCGGTAAAAAAAGGCTTGGCGCATACGTAAAAATTTGGCCGATGTAAATCAGGGAAAACAAACTGGTCAGCCCCGTGGAAAGCACGGCTCCAACGACCGAGTCGCAAAGAGCGGCGATGTTCGAAACGCGGCTGGACAGCTCTCCCGCAGAATAATCCTGAAAAAAACCCGCAGGCAGCGACAGCATTCGGGTCATAGCGGCCGCCTGTGCCATTGTGCTTACTTTGGTACCGATCCGGGCCAAAATGAGGTTTTTTGTGATTCCGATCAACGTCAGCGAAATCGTTACGCACAGCAGCATCAGCGCGACAGGCAAAACCAGTCCCGTGTCGTGCGAAGTGATAACGCTGGAAAAGATATACTTGTTGAGAGCTGCGGGCAACAGTCCGATCAGCACGGCGGCGAACGTAATAAGCAGCATATAAACCAAGTCGGCGGTGTCCAGCGCGCGGATCACATATAAGAGCAGGTCTTTCACACCCAGCTTTTTTTGCGGCAGTGGCTTGTAGAAACAGACGGCGTCCTCGGCAATTTCCGACTCTGTCCTGCAGGACACCTTGACTCTTTTTCCGGTTCTGTAATCGAAATAGGTGTAACCAGAGTAGCCATTGGGAAGCAGAGCAACCACGCTCCCGCCGTCCCCGGATGAATCCGCCTTGGTTCTGCCAAGCATAGCGCCCGTACCGTCTTTATGCCAGCCCTTTGCTAGCTTAACCTGCCGGTACATTACGCCTTCTGGACGCAGTTGATAATCCATCTGATCGTTCAAATCGGTCATTCCATTCGGCATCTCGCGCGGCGGTACTCCATACCAGCGTAAAATCTCATCGAGTGCATCCCTTGCGTTTGTGTCCTCGCTTCTCAACCCAGCAAGAACGGAGTTGCCGCCGAGAACGGAATCCGCCATTGCGGCAAACGCTTCGGAGAACGACGCGTCATCCGCATGGATGCGAGATTTGATCTGCTCGTCATAAAGTCCCATCCCTGCATCCCCTCCTATTCATTAGAAACAAGTTGTGTGTAGAGGCCGCCTCTGGAGTAAAGCTCTTCGTGCGTGCCGCGTTCCACAACCTTGCCTCGATCCAATACGATAATCTCGTCGCAATCGCGAATCGTGGAAAGCCGATGCGCTATGATGATGCAGGTCACCCCCCGGTCGTTGATACACTGTACGACTTCGTGTTCGGTCATTGCGTCGAGCGCGCTCGTCGCCTCGTCCAGAATCACGATCGTCGGGTCCTGCGCGAGCACGCGGGCAATCTCCAACCGTTGGCGCTGTCCGCCGGACCAGTCGCCCCCTCCGGACAGTATCTCCCCATCATAACCGCCTACGCGCTGCATAATGTCGGAGTGAATCTGTGCGTCGCGAGCCGCCATGATCATTTCGAAATCCTCAATCGACTCGTCCCACATTTTAATATTGTTACGCACCGTATCCTCAAACAGTATGATATCCTGATCCACCACCGCCAGGGAACTTGAAATTACCTCGTGCGGGTAGGCTTCGCGCGGTTTCCCATCGAATCGTATTTCCCCGCTCCAGGGTTGATATAAGCCGGATATAATCTTCAGCAGCGTGGATTTTCCGCACCCGGAAGGACCGATAAAAGCAACGCGCTGCCCGGACTTCACCGTCATGGAAAAATTCTCGATCAGTGGAGCAGCCAACCTGGAATAACCAAAAGTTATATTGCGCAGCTCGACGCTGCCGCGCAGTTTGTCGTATTCCTGATCGGGAGAGGGCTTCGGCAAGTCCGCGGGTACGTCTGTTCGGTAGCGAAGGACATCCTGAATCCGCTCCATACTGGTACGCATCTCCTGGATGGATTGTCCGGCAGAAATCAGGTTCTGCGCCGGTTCGGTAAAAGCGGAAAACAATCCCTGAAATGCAAGGATCATGCCGGCTGTAAAGCGGCCCTGCATCGTAAGCCAAACGCCAAGTGTGAGAACCGCAGCATTGGCCACGCCCGAAATCACCCCGGGAATCGAACCTAAGTACTGGTTCAGTTTGGAGTAGCGCACCGAAGCGGAATTCACGGCTGCCTGATACCCCGCCCAGCGCTGAAAGTAACCGTTTTCCGCGCCGGACGCCTTAATGGTTTCGATCATCTCGATTCCGGAGACCGTCGCGCCGGAGAGCTTGCTGCTATCCCGTAATTGAACGCGGGTAATGTTCACGCGCTTTTTGGATATTAGAGTCGCCATCGCAAGATTCAGAACAATTGAAAGAATACCGACCGCCGTGAGCAGGAGGCTGTAGCGCATCATAACAATCAGGTAAAAAAGAAGCATGGCAAAATCCAGCAGTAGCGGAGCGATGGTATCAATCAGCGCGGATGCTATGTTTTCATTTGCAGTGCGGCGGTTGCTGATGTCCCCCGCCATCCGCTGGGAAAAAAACTCCATCGGCAGATGCAGAATATGCCACATGTACCCCGAAGAGGCGGTTACGGCCAGCTTTCCCTGAATTTTTAGCGATTGCAGGGTTTTGATCAGATCGACCGTAATCTGTACAACTGCAAGCCCCGACATTCCAAGTAAAAATGGTATAAACCATTCCGGATTTCGTCCTGTAATCAGCCGGTCAAGAAAAACGCGTGCAAAAACCGGGTTGATCGCGCCAATGATGCTGGTGATAATCGTTGTTAGAATCACAAAAGCAATTGCCGGTCCGGTATTGCGCAGCCGCTCGCGCGCAAACGTAAGAATACTCTCCGGCTTGCCGCCCGGTTTGAATCGTTCTGTCGGCTCGAAGCGGATACATACTCCGGTAAATGCTTTGTCGAATTCCTCCATCGTCAGTTGGACATACCCTTTGGCAGGGTCGTTGATATAGACCTTCTCGCCCTGGAAGCCGTTGAGTACAACGAAATGGTTGAAGTTCCAGTGTATGATGCAGGGAAACATGCCGCTTTGCTTCAGCTCCTCCGGCTGATACCGAATGCCCTTCGCATCGAGGCCATAGTTTCGTGCCGCAAGAAGGATATTGCGAGCGTTGGAACCGTCTCGCGAAACGCCGCACTCATAGCGAACCTGCTCCAGTGAAACCCATTTGCCATAGTACGCGAGCACCATGGCAAGGCAGGCCGCTCCGCATTCCAGCTCCTCCATCTGAATGATACATGGAACCTTAGCATGACCTTTTAAAACTGGTTTTTTGATCGCGATCCGTTTCTTCATGATCGCCTCCTCAGTTAAACAGGAACGAAATTGGCGACACGGATTCCCCAATAATGGTCACGTCGAACGCGCCACCCGGTAGGTTTTTCCCTTGGATTGTAACCTGATAATAATTGTTTCCCTCACGAATGTCCGCCATGTAAACCGCGTATGTGTTTCCATCGAGAAAATCCGTTGCAATCTCCTTAAAGGAGTACGGCCCGGAAACCGCGGTGACGGTACCCTGATATTCCTTATCGTAGGAAAGAATAGTGGCCTGGCCTATCTTGACAATTTCGGCTTTATCCGGCGTAAGGTAACAAGTAACGGTATCGTTTGAATTTTCGCTGTCCATGATGCCGAAAGCGGTCACCGTCGTTTCCAGCTTTGTGGTGCCGGCCCAAACGAAAGCGGCGACCAGTAACGCAACCACAAGCATGAGAAGTATCCAAACGCTCGGCTTCTGCACCCGAATATAATCGTCCAGTTGATCCGCCGACGAGATCCTCTCGATACTCTCTTTTCGGAAGATGGAAGAAGATCCCGACTTGTTTTCGCTCATGATTGCGTTTCTCCTTTTTCGCAGGAATGGTTCTGGATTCGTTCATCGAACCGGACGCCCTATTTGCTATTATATGTCTGTGGAAATTGGATTACAATCGTTCAGCGTTGTTTTATGTCTCGTCCGGCCAAGATTTCGTTACACGGCAAAACATTTTAATGATTTGTCATGCAACATTGCATACCGTCTGTGAATATGCTATATTACAGTTAAGTTGAGTTGCAATGTCAATCTCATTTCCAAATTACATTTAAAAATTGGTGTAATAAAAGAGGAGGCTATCACATGTCGGACGAACTGAACGAATCCCAACTGAACGAGGTTTCTGGCGGCCAGGGGCAGCGATTTGCATACTACACGGTCGTACACGGCGACAACCTGACCAGAATCGCGCACTACTTTAAAACGTCCATACAGGCCATCGTTGATTATAATCCCATTATCACCGACCGCAACTTTATCCGGACCGGCTGGGTTCTGAAAGTGCCGGACAACCGTTAGTCCAGTGGCAGGAAGCTGAGCTTCTGGTGTGCATCTTCCATGATCTCGGTGCGGACGCAGATTTGCAGGATATCAGCATCGACAGCACATGTATCAAGCCTCGCAAGGCGACCGCGTTAGCCGCAAAAAAGGGAATGCGATCCCCAGAACCAACTCCATAACGAATACATCGGATGGGTGAAAACTTTTCCCTTATGCTAAAAGAGTTTCGCCACGTGGCAACCCGTCATGATAAGCACGCTTTTAGGCATTTGGGCTTCGTGCATTTAGTCTGCTTCCGCATACTTCTTACTTGATGTTGCGGACTATGTTTTTGAAACACACTCTAGAAATAATTTTTTAGAAGGAATTACCTAAAAGGATTCCCGTAGAAGAATTTATTAGAAGGAATTGTATAAAATCACCCGAGAAAGAGGAGACTACTATCATGTCGGACGAACTGAACGAATCCCAGCTCAACGAAGTTTCTGGCGGCCAGGGGCAACGGTTTCAATGCTACACAGTCGTACACGGCGACAATCTGACCAGAATTTCGCGCTACTTTCAAACCACCATACAAGCCATCTTGGACTATAATCCGATTATCACCGATGAACGCTATATCCGGACCGGCTGGGTTCTGAAAGTGCCGGACAACCGTTAACATTTTTACATCGAATATCTTTCTGGAATTGTTGTATGCATTCCCACTAGACTGCGGTAGAAAAATCTCCGCGGTCTTTTTGATTGTTTATCGGAAGACCACGCTTACGGTGTTTAAGCCGTTCTTGAATTCATAGTCAATCGAAGCCGCCTTCTTCCGGATCAGAAAAAGGCCGAGCCCGCCGATTTCCCGCTCTTCGGCGGGCCGGGTGATATCCGGATCCTTTGTTGCAATCGGATCGAACGCGGCCGTATTATCGGATATCGTAAGCGTAACTTCGCCGTTCTCTTCCCGGATTTCAATATCAACAGCAGGTTCGGACTCGGTACGGATGCCGTACTTTACGATATTGGTCACAAGTTCCTCAATCGTCAGTTGCAGTGTGTACTGCACTTCAAACGAAAGGTGATTCTCGCGGCTCCATTGCTCCACGTCTTCGCTCAGCGCGCCGGTATCCAGCCCGGCCAGCGCTCTATTCGATCGGTAATACACAGCCACTTTTTCACACCCTTTCGAAAGCTGTGGCGTCATTTGCTACCGCCGTATTACTGAATTCCAGCATGATCTCCTCAAGCGAGCGCCCTTCCTGCCGCAGCCGAATCTGCCGCTGCGCCGGACACTCAAACCCGATTTTCTGTTTGAGCAGACGTTCGAGGAGGCGTTCCTCCCCCAAACCCCTCTTTTTCAAGCCTTCTTCTGCTATCGCGACAAGCTCCTTTAGAAATGCTTCCATTCTCTGCTGCGAAACGATTTCTTCGCCGTACGCCGCCATTCGGCGAAGCTCTGCATTCGATTTTGTGATTCGGTTGCCGTTCCAAAACTCGGAAACCAACACGTTGGCTCGCAAGGAATTCTCCGAGACCCCTACGTAAAATGCCGACGGTACAAGTAAATCCACCAGCGGTTGCGTGCAGGTTTGTCGTATCTCGATTGTCCCGTACCGGCTGACGGAAACCGGCTGAAGCGGGCGGAAGCAGCAAAAATCCTTCTCCGCACGGGTGTCGTCCACACCGGCGGTGTTTGTGCTGGAGAAATACTCTGCGCACTCGACCGGCTGGATCGGCCGGTATCGCTTCTCGCCGTCGCTTACTATAAACAGTTTGAGGGAAAGCAGATGCTGCACCACATCGTCAACGGAAGAAAACATTTGCTCAGACGCCTCCGTATTGGGCGCTTCGCAAAGCCTCCAGAGAGTATCTCGGAAACACAGGGTCTGCTTGTCCAGCTCTGTGCGCAGGCACTCCGGCAGCGTCGCCAACCAGCCACCCTCGGAATCTGATCGGAATGGGAGAGAGTTGGCAAACAACAGCGCATCCACAAGCGACAGTTTCCCGAGCAGGTTCAACATATCCGGCAGAGAAGCAAGAGATACGTCCAAATGCGTTTGCGTGGATGCGGAAAAAGCGTGAAAAATCTCTCCGTTATGATGCGTTGTAAACTGCCGGAGAAACGCCGCTTTCGCCTGCAATACGGGCGTATTGAGCGCTTCTGCGTCGGCGTATTGCGCGTAAGGATTGATTCCCATACCGCAGATAAGATACCTCTTCTGGCGGCAAAGCTGCTGCAAAGCCTCGGGGTAGATATCCAGCCGTTCTTTTATCGTCTGAAGATCGCGGTTCTTCGCCATGGCAAATTCGATGGTATTCAAACTGGTTTCAAACGAGAACGTATCTCCGGTTGGATTTGAAGCCTCCGCCGGGTACCCCTCCGACGTAACAGCCGTAACGTGAAAATCAAAGCGCTGTTGCAGGCATTCAACCAGTTCCCTCGCAAATTCCGGCTCGACCGGTTTTTTCCTCATGTTCACCAAAGGAAGTTCCACTTCAACCCCAACCCGATAAGGCTCCGTTTTTTGCTCGAACGGGTATAGAAAGCGCCGCCGAACCATCTCTTCCGCTCTGTTACTCATTCGGCACGGCTTTCCCCGCCGACGATTCGGCGGATAATCAGCAAGGTGATGTCGTCGAACTGCGGCGCTCCGTCAACAAAAGCATCCACGTCGGCTTTCAAGCCGTATACCATTTCCCGAACGGTGCGATCCCGCTGATCGCTCGCTGCCCGAAGCAGCCGCGCGTTACCATACAATTCATCCTCTCGGTTGGTTGCTTCGGTCACCCCGTCCGTATACAACACAAACGTATCGCCTTCATTCAAATACATGCTGCAACCCGGATACCGAATATGCTCCATGCCGGCAAGCGGCAGTTTCGGCGTTACTGGAATAAACTCCGCCGTTCCATTCCGGCGAACGATAACGGGTGGGTTATGCCCCGCGCAAGCATATGCGATTTCACCCGTCTCAAGATCGACAATGCCAACATACGCCGTCACAAAGAGCTCCGCCGGATTCTCCTGGCAAAGCAGGTCGTTTGCCGTGCCAAGCAGCTGATCGACTCGCGCATCTGTCGTCTGCGCCGCCGTTTTAATCACCATCTTCGCCACGGTCATAAACAGAGCAGCGCCGACTCCTTTGCCAGAAACGTCGGCCACAACAAAGCAAAGCTTGTGATCGCCCACACGGAAAAAATCGTAGAAGTCCCCGCCAACCTCCTTCGCCGGAAGCATCATGCCGGCAAATTCGTAGCCCGGGCAGTCGATGTCCTTTGGCAGCATCCCAAGCTGAATGCTCCGCGCAAGATCCAACTCCGATTCGAGTCTCTGTTTCTCAGCCGCAGACCTGGCAACCTCACCCATATACTCTTTCAGGCGAACCGTCATGCCATTGAACGTCGAAGCCAGCATCCCCATTTCGTCCGTGCCAAGATTGTCAAACGCATAGTCGAGATTCCCCTGCCCGATCTTTTTTGCGCCGTCGGACAGAATGGCAATAGGCTTTGTGATCGATTTACTCAGATGTGTTGCGGTTAGGACCACCAGCGCGAAGAGGGTCAGCGTGACGATCAGAAAGATAACCAATACCTTTTGTGTTTCCGCCGTAATGGCTTCCTGCATATTTGTGCCTGTCACGGAAACCGATTCCGCAACGGAATGCACCGGAGCCATCATCAGGTCATAATCCAGCACCGTGACCATCAGCCAGCCGGTGGATTCGATCCGGTCGTAACCGATGATGGCGCTGTCGTTCGCGTAATACCCAGAAGTTGAGCTGCTCAGATCGATGCTTCGAATAAAGCTGTCAAAGTATGGCTGCAAGCTCGTCTGCTCCAGTCCAATGGAGCTGAGCAGAACCATTCCGTCCCCATTGAGGATAAAGGCATCTTGGTATGCGCTGTTTCGAACACTCAATACTTTTTCTGAAATCTCGCTGACACGGAGGTCAAACGCCAGCACTCCAACCAGTGGCCCATCCGCAGCGTAAATCGGAGTCGCGCAGGTGATGTAACTTCGCGAGTCCGTCCCGGTATAGAGTTCGGACCAATGCGCCGTGCTGGCGCTTACAGCATCCTTATACCAGTCCCTGGTCCGCATGTCCGCTTTTTCAACCGCTTCATAGAATGTATCCGAGCTGGAGATCACCATGCCGTTTTCCAGAACGATATACGCAAGCGAGATATTCGGCTCGATCGCCAGAATGTGGTCAAACATAGGTGTTGCGGCGCTGAGCAGTTGCAGTGTTTCTTCAACCTCCGCCGAATTAAGCGCAGCGGCTTGGGAAATGATGTATTCCTCATAGCGGTTGATCGGCGCTGGGTTCCTCGTGCCGCCCGTTTGATAGATCGTCTCAATATCGCCTTTCATGGAACTCAGTTCGCCCATGATCCGCGTAAAATCGATATTCATGGTCTGCGCATAGTACCCGGCCAGAGAAACCGCGAGTTTCGAACTGCTCTGGGTGATTTCGGCAACGTTTTTCACATACAGGTCGTCAATCGCCGTTTTATTCTCCGTCTGAAAAGTCGTTTGGATATCGTGAAAACCGGAAATAGACACCGCGCCTAATAAAAGAATCACCAGGAGCGCAAGCCCCAGTAGAGAGAGCAGTATCTTCCTGCCAATTTTCATTTGTTTCGCCCATCCTCGCTGATTAGAATCGAATGATCACATTATTCAATCCAAGATTTGTCGAGTAATCCACACTTCTCGCGACCTTAGAAACTAGTTGCAGTCCGAACGCATCGCTCAATATATCGCTTCCCGCTTCCGTTGGATTCTCTGCTTTCGACCGATAGTACGCAATAGGATTAAACCGCTTTCCGCCGCAGCGAAAACGCATGGTCACCTTGTCTTCGCGAACGAAGATTTTAACATCGATGGACTCATTCGGTTTATCCGGAAATACGTGCTCTACCATCAATAAAAGAATTTCCTCAATCGCGAGACTCATCGTCATGGATTGTTTTGCGCTGAGGAGACAGTCCTCGCAGAATCCACCGATCTGGTTCGAATGCTTCATCACGTCTTCTGGTGTCGCTTCCACGGTGAAAGAAACGGCCTTCCCCTCGGCGGCGTCCCGTCGACTCAGCAGTAAAATGCCATTTTGGTCGGAATCCTTTCGCCTCGCTTCTCTTGCGCCGAGATAAATCGCCGTCAGCGTAAGCAACTCGCTGATCGAAAAGCTGATCCATATTCCGATGCTGCCCCAAAGTCGGACTAGAAATATGGCGGGCAATACCACAAACAACAGGCTCCGCTCCAGCGTAATCAAATTCGCGGCTTTCGCCCGCCCAACGGTCAGATTATAGTATGTGAAGATTTGATTGACAACCGCACCAATCAGGCTGAACGAGCACAGGATCAGCGCCGGAACCGCTGCTGCTTGTTGCTCGACGGACGTTAATCCAAACAAAGCGCTGACGGGTTTGTTCAGTACGAGGGCAGCGAGGCAAAACGCAGCCATCGCCGCGATACCAACCCGTATGGCCAGCTTCATCACGCGTTTCACACTTAAGACGTCATTTTCCCCGTAAAACACGCCTACCAGAGGCGATACCGTTTGCGCGATACCGGAGATAAACGCCTGCGCAAGAGCATTTACGCTGTTGACAAACGCGAAACTGGCCACGGTGATTGGTCCGCCCGAAAACATGAGAAGCGAATTCAGCACTATCATTCTTATAACGGAATACAGGTTGTTCAGCGCGGGCGGGCTGCCGATTATCGCGATCCCCCGAATCTGGTGCCAAGTATGACGAACGGAGACAAACCGAAAACCTTCTTCCCGATTCAATAGGAATGGAAACATCACCGCAACCGCAATCAGCGAGCTAAGCGTCGTCGCAAGCGCAAGTCCAAACATTCCCCAATGTAGAACAAGAGTAAACAGCAGATCCAATCCGATGTCCAGTCCCGCCATAATGAGGAACAGGATCATTCCGAGATATGCTTTCCCCTCGATCCGGAAGTACTGCAAAGGCAGGTAAACCGCCATAATACAGACGGCTCCAGGGATCAATCCCCTGCAATACTCGTAGACCATTCCGCGAAGTTCCGACCCATCACTCAGAAGCATTGAGATCGGATTCAGAAGGAGCATGCCGGCGATGGTAATCAACGCACCAGTCGCAAGGATCGACAGCGTGGAAATCGTGAAAAGTTCATTCGCTGCCTGTTTGTTTTCGCTCCCAAGACTGACTGAGGCCATTGTTGAGGAACCGACGCAGATCAGCGTACCAATCGTTGTAAAAAGGAAAAAAATGGGATTTACCATACTCATAGCCGCAAGAGCCTGACTTCCCAGTACTCTTCCGGCTATGATATGGTCGACCATGAAGCTGATGTTTCCTCCCAGAATCGCGAGGATCGACGGAATTAAATATCGCCTAAAGCTGTCTCGAATCAGGAAATTGTTATCTTTCATACATCCTCTGGACCGCCATCCTCTGGACCGCGAATTCTGTTTCTTGTAGCTTTACTGAATCGTCAGAATATCGGCGAATCCGGTCATCGTGAAAATATCCATAATCGTTTCATTTACACCGGTTACGACCATTTCCCCCTGTGCATTCATCTGCTTTTGGGCGGAAAGAATCACACGAAGACCCGCGCTCGACAGATAGCTGAGCGCGAAAAGGTTCCATACAAGCCGGGTTATGCCGACCAAATCTGTTTTCAGTTCCATATCCAGCTCGGGCGCCGAGTTGCTGTCAAGCCTTCCTTCGAGATTCAGCGTCAATTGGTTTTGGAATCTTTCCTTCTGAATGGACAACATTTGAATCACTCCTGTCACGATCTTTTTTCGATTTTTCTTGCTATCGTTTGGCAGATTGGGTTTAGTGAGTTTTGGCCAGCCAAACGGAATACCGGCAATGTTAAGTGTATTTGCTTAATCTTGATTATAGACCAGTCTTGTATATTCATGCTAGTGAGTTTCACAAAGAAAAATTATCGATAACCCCCGCTTGCGAATAAACATTCTTAAAAAGATTCCGAGGCCCTGAATGCTTCGTCACATGTGGCTCCTTCGCTCAAGCGAAAGTGAAATGCCTTGTACCCCGTTGACCAGTTTCTTAAAACAGTCCGCTCCAAAGTAAGAAGTCAGTAAAATTAGAAAAAGGACTTAACTAAATTAAATAAGAGCAATTCCGCAGAGGAACAGTTCACCTCGGTATGAAAACAGCCGGATCAGGCAATCCATTATTGGCAGCCTTCGTCTTAGCTTCTTAAGCGTTTACCATGTTCGATTAATACCAAGTAATCGCGGTTGCCTCCGTCTGTACCCACCCGTGTCAATATCGAACCCAACCCCCATTGAATCGCGCGATTGTATCACTTCGTGGGGGTTTAGCCTGAAACAAAGACCGCCGTTTGGCGGTCTTTTGTTTTGCTTCTCCGCAGACGCAAGCCTGCGAAATTGCCTTTACGGACGCATCTGCGGCCGTTCACTGTTGCGGAGCCGAGCGCCCGCTGTGCGGGAGAAAGCGAGGCGAAGCAAGCCAAGCGCGGGCGTTTTCGGAAGCCGCTTCAGCGGCGACGCATTTCAACATATATTCCAGGAACAAGAATGCCGACGAACTTCAATTTTCCTCGAATCATCTACATAAAATCTTCACACATCTTCCATATGATGAGTCCATTGAAAGACCCCGATAACAAGGTTCTTTTCCGGTTTAGGATATCATTTGATTGATGAAAGGGATGTAATATGGATAAAAAGCGAGTTTTTCACATCTCCGGCATGACCTGCGGGCATTGCGAAATGCGTGTTGCCAAGGCCGCGCGCAGCGTTCCTGGCGTAACGAGTGCGATCGCCTCGTTTTCGCGCAATCGCCTCGAAGTGACGTACGATACGGAACTCATCGACGAAGTGTCGCTGGTCTCCTCCGTAACGGATGCTGTTACCGAAGCAGGTTACCGCGTGCAGAACAAAGGCGCCAACGCGCAGCCTGTCTCAAAGGTGATCCCCATCGTTATCATCATCCTCGCACTGTATTTGGTTTTGCGCTACACCATCGGCTTTGATTTCTTCGGCTATATTCCGAAGATCGACAGCACGATTTCGCTTGCCGCGCTGTTTATCACGGGATTGTTCACCAGCGTGCACTGCATCGCGATGTGCGGCGGCATCAACCTTTCCCAGAGCGTTGGCACAAACGGGGCTGCGAAAAACAAGCTCAGAAATCCGATCCTGTACAACCTCGGCCGCGTGATCTCCTATACCGTCATAGGCGGCATCGTCGGCGGCATCGGCTCCGTACTGTTCTTGAGCGAAACGGTAAAGGCAATTCTGCTTTCCCTCGCCGCTGTCGGCATGCTGCTGATGGGGCTGAGCATGCTGGGTTGGCTGCCTTGGTGGTTGACTCCCCGTATGCCTCGTTTCCTGACCGCGCGTATCGGCAAATCTGGCGCGGGCAAAGGGCCGCTGGTGGTAGGACTTCTCAACGGGTTCATGCCCTGCGGGCCGCTCCAGGCGATGCAGCTCTACGCCCTCGCGACGGGTTCCGTACTCACCGGCGCGCTGTCCATGTTTCTCTTCTCGCTCGGCACGGTTCCGCTGATGCTCGGCGCAGGCGCGCTCTTTTCCGTACTCAAGGGCAAGTTTGCCTACGTCATTCAACGCGTAAGCGCCGTGTTGGTGGTGTTCTTTGCCGTTGTGATGGCGACCAACGCGCTAACGCTTCTGGGCGTTCGCCCGGCAGCCACGATTGAGGCGCCACCGGCCGCAACCGCCACTGCCGCCGTGCAGGAGGAATCCGACTCCCTGCTCCAGCAGGCGCTGGATAAGGGGTATCTCCCCGCGACTCTGGACGGCGGCGTGCAAAAGATTCAGGCGAACCTGAACCCCTCCGTCTATCCGTTCATCATCGTGCAGAAAGGCATCCCGGTGGAGCTGACGATCACAGCGGACGAAAGCTCTATCACCGGCTGCAACCAGACCGTGGTCTTCCCTTCCTATGATGTAAAAAAGGCGCTGACGCCCGGCGATAACGTGATCACGTTCACGCCGGATGAAACGGGTTTGATTCCGTATACCTGCTGGATGGGCATGCTGGACGGGCGTATCCTCGTGGTAGACGACCTGTTCGCTTCCCCCGAAGCCGCAGTTCCGCCCGCCGCCACAGCAACCCCCGCAATTGAATCCGCCGCGCCGAGCCTTGACCCGTCCTTTACGTCGGGCTCCTGCTGTGGCTAAGGAGAAAGCAATATGAAAGAACAATCCTACAAAGTCACGGGTATGACCTGTTCTGCCTGCTCCGCCGCCGTACAGCGTACGGTATCCCGTATGGAAGGCGTAATCAGTGCGGAAGTCAATCTCGCAACCGAAACGCTCCGTGTGTCCTTTGACGAAAGCAACGTCAATTTTGAGAAGTTGCAAGCCACCGTGGAACGCGCGGGGTACGGGCTTGTTGCGCCGCAAGTGCTCAAACGCGCGGAGCTTGGCGTGGAGGGCATGACCTGCGCCAGCTGCTCCGCCGCCGTGGAGCGCGCGCTCAAGAGGCTCGACGGCGTGAGCGAAGCCTCCGTCAACCTCGCAACCAACCGCGCCGCGTTTTCTTACGACCCCGCCAGGGTGAAACTCGCGCAGGTGCGTGAGGCAATCACAAAAGCGGGCTACACCCCGCTCGACCTGGCGGCCGAGGATACGCGGGACGCGGAGCAGGAAAAGCGCGAAAAAGCGCTCCGCCTCATGCGCTTTCGCCTGATTGCGGCAATCATCTTCTCCGCGCCGATTCTCTATATCGCCATGGCGCATATGTTCCCCAAACTCGGCGTGCCTCTGCCCGCGTTTATGAATCCGCACAGCTTTCCGCTCGTGTTCGCGCTCGTGCAGCTCGTGCTGACCATCCCCGTACTGTTCGCGGGCGGGCGGTTCTTCCGCGTGGGCTTTAAAACGCTCTTAAAAGGATCGCCAAATATGGACACGCTTGTTGCCATCGGCACCGGCAGCGCGTTCCTATACGGCGTCTACGCGACTGTTTTAATCTATCTCGGTCAATTTGGTTTTGCGCAGCATCTCTACTTTGAATCCGCCGCCGTGGTCATTACGCTCGTCATGGTCGGCAAATACCTCGAAGCGGTCA
>JBDKTD010000211.1:0-3548 GCA_039680365.1 Clostridiaceae bacterium | reverse complement strand
GGTCAAAGCCCCCAAGCGCGTCGGTCGCGGTACCGGCAGCGGCATGGGCAAGACCTCTACGATGGGTCACAAGGGCCAAAAAGCGCGCAGCGGAAGCAAGAAGAACGGTTTTGAAGGCGGCCAGATGCCGCTGACGCGCCGTCTGCCGAAGCGGGGCTTTACGAATATCTTTGCAAAAGAATACACGATTATCAACGTTTCCGACCTCAACGGGCTGGAGAACGGCACCGTAGTGACAGCTGAGACGCTCAAGGAATTGGGTCTGATCAGCAAGATCAACAAGAACGGCCTTAAGGTTTTAGGCGGCGGCGAGCTGACGAAGAAACTGGACGTTAAAGCGGCAAAGTTCTCTCAAACCGCGCTGACTGCGATTAAAGCTGCAGGTGGAAGTGTTGAGGTGATCGGCTAATGTTCCAAACATTCATTAACGCGTTCAAGGTCAAGGAAATCAGGAAGAAAATCCTGATCACACTCGTTCTGATCGTCGTTTACCGGCTCGGCTGCTTTATTCCGATTCCGGGCGTGAACACGGCCCTTTTGAAGGACGCCGTTTCGCAGTACGATATTCTGGGCTTCCTGGATCTGCTCACCGGCAGTTCCTTCAGCCAGTTTACGATCTTTGCGATGGGTATTTCCCCGTACATCAACTCCTCCATTATCATGCAGCTGCTCACCATTGCGATTCCCGCTCTGGAGCGCATGAATAAGGAAGAGGACGGCCGCCAGAAGATTGAAAAGATCACACGCTATGTCGGCGTTGCTCTTGCGATGGTTCAGTCCATCGGTATCTTCATCGGCCTCGGTGAAAAGTACCTGATCAATCCGGGCTTCTGGACTTACGCCACGATCGGCATCTGCTCCACCGCCGGCACCGCGTTTTTGATGTGGCTTGGCGAGCGGATTACCGAGGACGGCGTAGGCAACGGCGTTTCGATGCTGATTTTTGCCTCCATCGTCTCGCGCGTGCCTAAAACACTGATCGGCTGGGGCGAAGAGCTCGTTGTTGGAACCATGCCCTGGTGGCAGTTCGCGGTTCTGCTGATCGTCGTTCTCGGCCTCATCACGCTGGTAACGCATGTGGATCAGGCGCAGCGCCGCATCCCCGTGCAGTACGCAAAGCGCGTTGTCGGACGCAAGATGTATGGCGGTCAGAGCACGTATCTGCCGATCAAGGCGAACGCAAACGGCGTTCTGCCGCTGATCTTCGCCATGACGTTCATCCAGTTCCCGGGTATGATCGCCCAGTTCTGGCCGAATAGTTCGTTCTATCTGTTCTACAAGACGTATCTCGGGTCCTCGACCACGATATACTTCCTGATTTACGCGCTGCTGATCGTCGGGTTCGGGTTTTTCTATTCGAGCATCACCTTTAACCCGATCGAGATGTCCAAGAACCTGCAGCAGAACGGCGGCTTTATCACAGGCATCCGTCCCGGTAAGCCGACGAGCGACTACCTGGCCAAGATCTCCGGAAGGCTCACGATGTTCGGTTCGCTCTTCCTCGCGGTTGTAGCGATTCTGCCGACGCTTGCGCTCCATTTTCTCGGTCAGACGAGTTCGTTCGTTGCAACCAGCGTGCTGATGATGGTCAGCGTCGCGCTGGAAACCACGAGCCAGCTCGAGAGCCACATGCTCATGCGGCACTACAAGGGTTTCCTCAATTAAGGGAAGCGGAATCGTCCTTCGGGATGTTTACAAAAGAATCGGCAGACGGCGCCGCCTGAAACACGGCGCGCGCCGGCTCCGGTATCCGGATGGGACGGGCGCGGCGGACGAAGACCGCGCAGACCGGGAGGAATTGTTATGAAGCTGATCTTTTTAGGCCCGCCGGGCGCGGGCAAGGGAACGCAGGCGGTCAAGATCGCCGCCCGGTTCGGTATTGCGCATATTTCCACGGGAGATATGCTCCGCGCGGAAATGCGCGAAGGCACCGAGCTCGGCAAGGCTGCAAAAAGCCTGATCGACCGCGGCGAACTCGTGCCGGACGACGTAATTCTCGGCATGGTGAAAAACCGCATTCAGCAGGACGACTGCAAAAACGGTTTTCTGTTCGACGGTTTTCCGCGCACGATCGCGCAGGCGGAAGCGCTGGAAGCAATCAGCGCAATCGACCACGTGATCAACATCGACGTTCCGGTGGAGACGCTTATTCGGCGGATCAGCGGACGAAGGATGTGTTCGGCTTGCGGAGCGGGGTATCACGTTTCCACGCATTCGGAACCGAACTGCGTTTGCGGGTCTCCGCTGTATCAGCGCGACGACGATAAGGAAGAAACGGTTCGCAACCGCCTTGTTGTTTACGAGCGTTCAACAAAGCCTTTGATCGAATACTATCAAAACAAAGGTTTGCTCCACACGGTGAACGGCAATGCGGATATCGACACCGTAGACGCCGAGATCCGGACGGTGATTGAAAAATGAGCGGCATCACGATTAAAACCGCGGAAGATATCCAAAAGATGGAAGCCGCCGGGCGCATCGTGGAAGATACGCTGAACCTGCTGAGAAAGGCTGCCTGTGAAGGCATGCGAACCATCGAGCTCGACGAGATGGCCGCGGAGTACATCAAGAGCCGCGGAGCAACCGCCTCGTTTCTCAACTACAACGGGTATCCGAAGAGCATCTGCACTTCGGTGAACGAAGAGGTTGTGCACGGAATTCCCGGCAAGTACCGTCTTAAGGACGGGGAAATCCTCTCGCTGGACGTAGGCGCTTACCTGGACGGGTTCCATGGCGACGCCGCGCGAACGGTTTTGATAGGAAACGTGCCGGAGGAAGTGCAAAAACTCGTCCGCGTGACGAAGGAATGCTTCTTTGAAGGCCTTCGCTTTGCCAGAGTCGGGTATCGGATCTCCGATATCGCCAAAGCGGTTCAGGCGCATGCGGAAAGTCACGGATACGGAGTCGTGCGCGAACTGGTCGGCCATGGCATCGGCCGCGAAATGCACGAGGATCCGGAAGTGCCAAACTTCTGGGACGGGCTGCGCTTCGGTCACGGGGCGAGGCTCACCGCCGGCATGACGATCGCCGTCGAACCCATGATCAACCTCGGTACGCCGCGCGTCTTTCAGCTGGACGACGGCTGGACGGTGGTCACGGCGGACAAGAAGCCTTCCGCACACTATGAAAACACCCTCGTCATCACGGATGGCGAACCAAGGCTGCTGACGCTGCACGAGGAGGGCTGACCCATGAACGAACCCGCAATCGGCGCGATTTGCGTATCCAAGGCGGGGCACGACAAAGGGCGAGCGTTTGTAATCGTCGGTATCTGCGATGAGCAGCATGTGCTTCTTTGCGACGGCGAAACGCGAAAGCTGTCCCGCCCAAAGAAAAAAAAACTAATGCACTGCAAGGTTGAACCGCATCGCGCGGAGGAGATCGGCAGGCGTGTGACCGAAGCAGAACCGCTGTTGGACGCGGACGTTAGAAAAGCGCTGAACGCGCTCGGTTACAACGTGTATTCGAACAATTAGGAGGGATAGCTTGTCTAAACAGGACGTCATTGAAGTAGAAGGTGTCGTTTCGGATTCATTCCCGAACGCGAT
>JBDKTD010000059.1:0-8953 GCA_039680365.1 Clostridiaceae bacterium | reverse complement strand
ACTAGGCGGGCGCATGTGCGTTACGGAGAACAATCCGCAGGAGACCTTCCGCTCGCTCACGCCGAAGGAGCGCACGATGAGCGCTTCCGAACGGGAGCACGAAAGCTTTATGACGTTATTGATGAGCGGCGCGAGCGATCCCGCCGCGCGGCAGGCATACGCGGTGGCGCGCATTGTAGAGGGGATTTACCGCTCGGCCGAAACGCGCCAACCGTACCTATTTGATTGAAAAAATGCGCGCTTTCCCGCGCGAAAACGGACGCTGTCCGCGTCCGTTTTGCATGTAACGAAATCGTACTGATCCAATCCGAACGCCGGAACATTTGCGGACGGCGCTATCGCAGGAGGCGAAAACATGCAGACATTTTCGATTCCCTGGGGGCAGTGGTACGCCCAGTCAACAAAACAACTGTCGTTTCCGGGCGACTGGGACGTCCGCTTTTGCGGCATGTCGCACGCCGAAAGGCTCACCCGCGAGCAGGTGACGGCAAGAATAGACCGCCCGATCGGTTCGGAGCGGCTTGAGACGCTGGCGGCGGGCAAACACAGCGCCTGCATCGTGATTGACGACATCTCCCGCCCGACGCCGGGCGCGTTTCTGCTGCCGATCGTCATTGAAAAACTGGTTGCGGCGGGTATCGGGTACGATCGCATCAAGGTTCTCGTCGCGCTTGGCGGTCACCGGCCCATGACGAAGCAGGAGATGGCGCTCAAGGTCGGCCCATGGGTGCTCGAACACGTGCAAGTACTCAACCATTCGCCGTTTGCAAATGACCTCGTGACCATATCGGATGAGCGCCAGATCATCAAGATCAATCGCAATTTCATGGAAGCGGAGCTCCGCATCGCTCTCGGGTGTATCGTGCCGCATACGCTGGCCGGTTTTTCCGGCGGTGCAAAAGCGGTTATCCCCGGCATTGGCGGCATCGAAACGCTCTATTCCAACCATACGCTTGTCTTTGCGGATCAAAGCGAGAGCATGTCCTTTAAAACCAGTACGTGCAACCCGGATAACGCTATGCGCAAAAACATGGAGGAGATCGTAGGCAAGGTCGGGCTGGATTTCATCGTTAATGTCGTGCTCAACGACCATATGGAAACTGCGGAGGCGTTTGCCGGGCATTTTGTACAGGCGCACCGCGCGGCCTGCGCCTGCGCAATGGAGAGCCTGAAAACCGAGCTTGTTGAGAATGCGGATGTTCTCGTCCTTTCGGCGTACCCAAAGGACACAGAGTATTCGCAGATCGGCACCTGTTTTGCGGTGCTGGGACACCATAAAACGCGCTGTATCAAGCCCGGCGGAACGATTGTTGCCATGACGGCGGCCAGCGAAGGGGCGGGCTTCCACTCGCTCTTCGGGCCGGGCATGCGGCTGTTTTCCCCGCACGACGATAACGTGCCGCCACTGGAGCTCCGTGGTATGGAAACGCTCCTGTTTTCAGACGGCGTGCAAAAGATCGACATCCGCCAGTTCTACCGCGCAAAACCACCTTGTGTATTTGACGACTGGGACAATGTGCTGTCGCGGCTGAAGGAAAAATACAGCGGGCAGACCCCGCTTGTGGCAATCTATCCGATGGGCGCCATTCAGATTGGCGAAATGGACGAACACGAAGAATCAAAGGAGAACCGCTGTGAGCGAGAACAACGAGAAAAACTATGACGTGGCGATTATCGGCGGCGGCGTTGTCGGCAGCGCGGTTGCTCGTGAACTCTCCCGCTGGAAACTGCGCATCTGTGTTCTGGAAAAGGAACTGGACGTCTGCAACGGTGTGAGCGGACGCAATACCGGGTTATTGCACTCCGGCATTCTCAATGAAAAAGGACTGTTCCGCACTGAGTGCTGCCTGGAAGGCAATGCGGAATTTGACCGCGTTTCGGCGGAGCTGGACGTGCCGTTCCGCCGCTGTGGCAAGCTCATCGTCGGCTTTGGCGAGGAGGAGCGTCTCCGGCTTGAAGCGCTCTCCGGCGGGGGCTTTCCAACCGCATTCCCGGCCTTCGCTGGATCGGCCATGATGAGATCAAAGCGCTGGAGCCGAACACGGACGGAGACTTTGCAATCTACGTGCCGTCCGCGGGCATTCTCTGCCCGTTTACGTATACAATCGCGCTGGCGGAAAATGCCGCGCAAAACGGCGTGGACTATCACTTTGATCGTGAGATCACGGGCGTCGTCCGCGAGAACGACGGCGCATACCGGCTGGAGACGACGGGCGGCGAATACCGCGCGCGCTGGGTCGTTAACGCTTCCGGCCTTTCTTCCTATCGCGTCACGGCCATGCTCGGCTTTGGAGACTATGCGCCAAAGCGCGTCAAGGGCGAGTACCAAATACTCGATAAAAAGGCGGGGGCGTTCCTTTCGCTTCCCGTTTACCCGACGCCGAACGAGTACGGCGCGTTCGACGTGCACGTAACGCCAACCATCGACGGCAATGTGATCATTGGCCCGACGATCGAGAACATCGGGTTGGAGTTGGACTACGGCGCTTCGCAGGAACGAATCGACGAGCTTGCCTGCAGCGGAGCAAAACTCTTCTCGCAGGTCAAGCGGGAGTACTTCATCCGTAACTACGCGGGGATTTTCCCGACGATCATTGACCCAAAAACAGGCGGCGAACTGGATTTTCAAATTCAGACGAGCCGGAAAATACCGCACGTGGTGAATCTTCTCGGCATCAACTCGCCGGGGCTGACCAGCGCGCTGCCTATTGCGCGGCGTGTGGTGCAAAAAGTGCGCGAGCAGGAAGAACTCTTGCCGAACGGCGCGTTCAGCCCGATTCGAAAGGGCAATGTTCGCTTTGCCGAACTGGATTTCACGGCGCGTGAGCGGCTGATTCAGGAAGATCCCGACTACGGCGAAATCTACTGCCGCTGCGAATGCGTAACCAAGGCGGAAGTCAAGCGCGCGGTGCATAACCCTCTTGGCGTTTCCACCGTGAACGGCATAAAGTACCGTACCCGCGCGTCCATGGGGCGCTGCCAGGGCGGCTATTGCGAAACCCGGCTCACCGCCATGATTCAGGAGGAACTGCACAAATCCCGCGGGGAAGTCCTGCTGAACAAGAAGGGCGCTTACATGTTTGTGGGGAAAGTGAAGTAGATATGGAACAGCGCGACGTCATTATCATCGGCGGAGGCCCGGCTGGACTCGCGGCCGCCGTGGAATTAAAAAAGCGTGGAATCACGGATATTTTGATCATTGAGCGCGAAAAGCAGCTCGGCGGCATTCTGCGCCAGTGCATACACGACGGCTTCGGCCTCACGCGGTTCGGCGAAACGCTCAGCGGGCCGGAATATTCCCAGCGCTTTATCGACGAAGCGGTGAAACACGGCGTGGAGTGCCTGACGAACGCCACGGTCATCGACCTGACGGGCGATAAAATCGTAACCGCCGATACGCAAAACGGCCTGTTTCAGGCGCAGGCGAAGGCCGTCATCCTCTCGATGGGCTGCCGGGAGCGTACGCGCGGCGCGCTGGCCATTCCTGGTACGCGCCCTTCCGGTATCTATAACGCGGGCGTGGCGCAGAGCTATATGAACCTCTACAACACAATGGTGGGCAAAGAGATCGTCATCATGGGTTCCGGGGATATCGGCTTGATCATGGCGCGGCGTTTCACGCTGGAGGGCGCGCATGTCAAGGCGGTGTTCGAGGTGCTGCCGTATCCGAGCGGACTTCCGCGCAATATTGAGCAGTGTTTGAACGATTACGGTATTCCGCTTTACCTGAGGCATTCGGTTGTTAAAATTCACGGGCAGGAACGCATTACCGGAGTGACCGTCATGCAGGTGGACGAGCGGATGAACCCCGTGCCCGGTACCTGCAAGGATTTTTCGTGCGATACGCTCGTGCTCTCAGTCGGCTTGATTCCGGAAAACGAACTCTCGCTGGCGGCGGGCGTACTGTTGGATACGCGCACGAAAGGCGCACTGGTGGACGAAAATTACCAAACCAGCGTTCCGGGCGTTTTCGCGGCGGGCAACGTGCTGCATGTGCACGACCTGGTCGATTTTGTTTCGCTGGAAGCGGAGGCGCTGGCGGCAGGGGTGGAAGCATACCTGAGAAACGGAAGCCTGCCAAACTGCGAAATCCCTGTCGTAACCGACCGGCGGATTGGGCATGTCATCCCGCAGAACGTCAGCGGAACAAAAGATTTTCAAATGTCGCTGCGTGTGCGCGAACCGATTGGCAAGTGCAGGATCGTCCTGCGGCAGGGGGGAAGCGTTGTGAAAAGCGTGCCTCTGCCCAAGGCGATTCCGGCCGAGATGGTTCAGTTTTCCGTTCCCGCGAATAAAATCTGCCCGCAGCTGGCAATCGAGGTGAGTGTGGAATGAAAAAGGAACGCGCGTTTACCTGTATCGTCTGCCCGAACGGATGCGTCATCGAGACGCAAATTGAGGATGGGAAGCTGCTTTCCATCACCGGCAATAAATGCAAGCGCGGCGAGGAGTATGTGCAGCAGGAATTGACAGACCCGCGTCGCACGATCGCAACGACGGTGCCGATTGCGAACGCTTCTCTGCCGCTCTGCAGCGTACGGCTTAACCGGCCCATTTCCAAGCGAGAGATCTTTCGCGTCATGCGGGAAATTGACGGCATGCGTCTGACCGCGCCGACGCATATTGGCCAAATCGTGCTGCAAAACGTTTGCGGACTCGACAGCGACGTGATCGTTACAAAGGACATGGAAGCAGTCGAGTAACGGTTTTAATATCGTTTGCGCGGTAACCGCTCGAAGCCGCATCTGTCAAGCGTCTGGCGGAATTGCTTCGGGCTTGCGGCGGGTCAACTCGGATGCAGGGGAGGAACACAGGAGTGGATATGCTTCCCGTGGTTTCCCAGATGGGAATTCTGTTTGCCGCGGTTGCGCTCGGCTTTATCGGCGCAAAGTTTGGTGTGCTTCGCGCGGACGCAAACGAACAGCTCTCCAAGCTGGTTTTGAATTTAACGCTGCCTTGCTCGGTGCTTTACTCCGCGCTGGGAGCGGAACGCTTGCTCGACAACCGGCAAATTCTGATTCTGACACTGATTGCGTGCGCTACGGCGGGCATAATGGTGTTGCTCGCGGCGGGGCTGACAAAGATGTTCGGCATTCCGCTGGAGCAGAGAGGCGTGACTAAGTTCATGCTGATCTTTACGAATTCCGCGTTTATCGGGTTTCCGGTGCTGCGGGTGCTGTTTGGCGCAAGCTCCATTTTCTACGCTTCCATCTTTAACTTAGCGTTCATGGTGCTTTCTTACACCTATGGCGTTGCGTTGATCGGCGGGCGCGAAAACACGCGTTTGACCTGGCGGATGGTACTGACGCCGATGGTGATCAGCTCGCTTCTGGCGTATGCGGTGTATCTGACCGGCTTTCATGCGCCGGAGTTCCTGGTGAACACCTTGAAGTTTATCGACCCCGTGACAAGCCCGCTGAGCCTGATGACGATTGGCTGCGCGCTGGCAACCCAGCCGATGAAGGGGGCGTTTCGAGCCTGGCGTGTGCATGGCGCGCTGGCGCTGCGTATGTTCGCGTTTCCAACAGCATACTATTTTTGCCTGCGCCTGTTCATCGTTAATCCGGTCATCCTCGGCGTGACGACGATTATCGTCGCCATGCCTGCCGCCGCGAGCACCACGATGTTCTGCGCGAAATACGGCGGCGATCAAGCGCTTGCTTCGGCGGGCGTGTTTATTACAACGGTACTCTCCATTGCGTCCATACCGCTTCTGGCGGGGCTGCTTCTGCGCGTTTAGGCAGTGATCGGCTCGTGTTTTCGGACAAGAAGCGTTGAAGAAAGCAAGGATTTAGCAGCGGGGGCGGCAATCGTTTTATATTTAACACTGAAGCGCCGCGGGGGATCATGCGATCAGCTGCAACTCAGCTTCACTCTTGCTTTGCCGAATGATTCGACTTCTTATTAAAATAACCAAGATCCTGGTAAGGCGGCGCGGATTCCTCCGCGCTGCTTTTTTATTTAAAAGAGAGTGTTCGTTTATTTCGTGGGTGCTTCGCTGAAAGAATTTTAAGTTTGGCAACAATGACATGCGTTTAGATTCAAGTCGTGGCGATAGAGCTGTGCACCAGTAATTGTTGGATTTAATCGGATGCCGACACCGTCTTACAACAAGAGCGTTGTTAAGAATCGGCGAATCATATGAGCGTGGAATTCCTTGCCAATATCATTCATATATTCACCGTCGTAAAAACACAATTTTTTTGTGGACAAGACTCTTTAGCAGAATTATAATAAACATGCGTTATTCTTTAGAAAAAATAATGCTCGGATATCAAAGCGAATTTACTTCAGACGGAATGAGAGAATGTTGACAAAGAAAAGACTTACCGGCGAGGGGATTGTAAAAAAATCGTTCTATGCGAACCAGACGGTCCGTATCCTCGTCATGGGGGCATTATTTTTTACCACGTTTCTTTTTTCTTTTTCCATCGGAAGATACGGGGTTCCGGTTAAAGAAGTCATTCGCATCTTCCTTAACAAACTCATACCGTTGCAGCAAACCTGGACGGCGGAGATGGAGACGGTTGTCATTAATATCCGCTTGCCGCGCATCATCATGGCGCCCTTAGTCGGGTGCGCTTTATCGACGGCCGGCGCTTCGTATCAAGGTGTGTTTCAAAACCCAATGGCGTCGCCGGATATTCTGGGAGCATCCAGCGGGGCGGCGTTTGGCGCGGCGCTTGCCATTCTGCTCGGCGGTTCGAGCCGAACGATCACATGTTCGGCGTTTGCATCCAGCCTGATCACCGTGATGGCGGTGTACTTCATTGCACAGCGTGCCCCGGGGCTCAGAGTAGTCAACCTGATACTTGCTGGAATCATGGTAGGTTCGCTTTTTACGGCAGGGACATCCTATATCAAGCTTGTAGCCGATCCGTCGAACCAGCTTCCTGCCATCACATACTGGATGATGGGCAGCCTTTCGGGCTCGAAACTCAGGCAGGTGGCGTTTGTAATTGTGCCGTTGGCGCTGGGAATGATCCCTCTTTTACTGATTCGCTGGCAGATCAATATTCTGACGCTGGGGGACGAAGAAGCCCGCACGCTTGGCGTGAATACCAATCGACTTCGCATGATTGTGATTCTTTGCGCAACCCTGATTACCGCCGCGAGCGTATCCGTCAGCGGGATGATCGGTTGGGTAGGATTGGTGATTCCACACCTGAGCCGGAAACTGGTGGGGAACGATTATCGCTATCTTCTGCCGGCAAGCATGATTTCAGGCGCAATGTTTCTGCTGATTGTGGATAACGTTTCGCGCAACCTGCTCGCTGTTGAAATACCAATCGGTATCCTCACCGCGTTTATCGGCGCGCCGTTTTTTATTTACCTGATCGCACGGCAGGAGAAGACGATATGAGCATTGAGATACAAAACCTGAGCTTCTCCTATTCGCTGCGCGAAGTGCTGAACAATATTTCGCTCACTGTGAGCGATGGCCAGCTCCTTGCGGTGCTCGGTTCGAACGGGGTCGGGAAAACGACGCTGTTTCGATGCATCCTCGGTTTACTGCCGCATTACAAAGGATTGATACGGGTTGACGGCACAGATGCGCATACGCTGAGCGCGCGCGAGCTTGCGCACCATATTGCGTATATTCCGCAAACGCACGGCATGGCCTTCAGCTACTCCGTGCAGGATATGGTGCTTATGGGAACGACGCATCAGGTTTCGGCGATGAGCGTACCCAAGCAAAAGGAACTGGACGCCGCCAATGCGGCGCTAAGCAAGCTGGGCATTTCGCATCTGATGTATCATAACTTTTCAAAGCTTTCCGGCGGCGAACAGCAGTTGGTGCTGATTGCCCGCGCGCTGGCGCAGAATTCGAAGACACTGCTGATGGACGAACCAACCGCGAGCCTCGACTATGGCAATCAGTCGTTGGTGCTGCGGCAGGTTCGAAAGCTGGCGGACGAAGGGTACACCGTGTTGCTCTCAACCCATAATCCTCAGCATGCGCTCTGGTATGCGGATATGGCGGTCGCCCTGCACGATGGAACGATAGCCGCGTTTGGGATCCCCGGCGACGTGGTTGACGCGGCGCTGATTGAGAAGCTCTACGGTGTGGAAGTGTGCCTGATCGACACTGCGCAGGGCGCTCTGATTTCGCCAGTGATAAATACTGCGGCGCGGTAACTTCTATTACATTACAAACGGGAGAGGAGCCGCGAGAGAATGTATATCTGGTCGCCGGACGCCATCCGGTTTCGGGTGGACGCGGCGGAATACACGAAGTATGACGATGTGATTGCGGCGCAGATTCTACCGTATCTTCCTGCAGGCGCGCATGTTTGCGACGCGGGCTGCGGGCTTGGGTATACGAGCCTTGCGCTGGCGCGGCACTGCGCGCGGGTGACCGCCGTTGACACAAGCAAAGAGGCGCTCGCCGTTCTGCGGAGGAACACGGAAAGGGACAAAATCCAAAACATCAGCATCGTACAAGGCGACCTGTTTAACGTGCGTCCAAAGCGGAGGTACGACGCGATGCTGTTTTGCTTTTTCGGGCGGCTCGAAGAAACGCTCCGCGCGGCAAAAGCGCAGTGCGCGGGTACGGTTTTTATGGTCAAAAAGAACTGGCCGAACCACCGCTTTACGCCCGGAGAGGTGCCGCTCAAACGGTTTACATATCAGCAGACGCTGCAAGAGCTCGACGCGCTCGGCATTCCGTACCGCGCAACAACGTTTCCTATCGAGATGGGGCAGCCGTTCCGGTCGGCGGAGGACGCGGTGCTGTTTTTTTCGATCTACCGGCAGCAAAACGATACGCAGGAGGTCGATCCGGAGAGCGTGAAATGCCTTCTCTGCGCGGGCGGTTCGGCGGAGTTTCCGTATTTCCTGCCGCAGCGTAAAACACTCGGCCTAGTCGCCGTGGAGACAAAGGATATCCCGGAGCAACCGCAGTTCAGAGCGGATAACGAGGCTCAACTCGTTTCCAGATAAAACAGGAGGA
>JBDKTD010000243.1:0-10145 GCA_039680365.1 Clostridiaceae bacterium | reverse complement strand
GTGGCCGAACTCGGTGTACGACGTTGTGTATCAAAAGAGCCAGTTTACGGTGGTTGGCAGAAGCGACTTTTTAACAAAGACCATTCCGGACAGCGTGATTTCCTATGCGGACGACGTGTTCAACCTTGGCAACCGGCTGCTGCCGAGCAACGTGATGTCGTTTCGCAGCGAACACACGGACAAAACCTGGGGAAGCAGAACATTTTACGGCACCTACGGCGGCAACGACTTTTACAGCTGACGCGCCGCGGACTGCTTTGCCGAAAACGACGAGCAGAGGCCGAAAGACGAACGGCAGCGAAACGAAGGTTTCGCTTTTGGGATAATAAAGAGAACGATAGGCTTAATAGATCCGCCGGGCGGAAAAACCAAAGATCCTTGCCAGCTTGCGCAACGCAAGCCTTGCTGTTGATTTTGGAGAAACATTAAGAACAAACTCCGCAATAAGGCGGAACAGACATCGCATTGAACTTGTGCGGGGCATGCGTGCTCGCGCTTTGGGGATAGGATGAAAAAAGTATTGGAGAAGAAGAACAAATGGCAAACAAACTAAAGATTATACCGCTGGGCGGACTGGGCGAGATCGGTAAAAATATGACCGTTCTCGAGTACGGCAACGATATCGTGGTAATCGACTGCGGGCTCAGCTTTCCAGACGACGATATGCCCGGCATCGACATTGTCATACCGGACATGTCGTACCTGCGCGAAAACCGCGCGAAGCTGAAAGGCTTTTTCATCACCCACGGGCATGAGGACCATATCGGCGCGCTGCCGCATGCGCTCAAGGAATTCGACGTGCCTGTCTATGGCACGGCGTTTACCATCGCGCTGATCGAACACAAGCTGGAAGAAGCGCGTGTTTCGAGCAAAAAGCTCAACGTCGTTAAACCCGGCGACACGGTGGAACTCGGCTGTTTCAAGGTGGAGTTTATTAAAACCGGGCATTCCATCGCGGGGGCGGTCGCTCTGGCGGTGAACACGCCCATCGGCACAGTGATTCACACCGGCGACTTTAAGGTGGACTTCACGCCCATCGACGGCGAGCCTATCGACATTATCCGCTTTGCGCATTACGGCGCGCGCGGCGTGCTCGCCCTTTTGAGCGACAGCACGAACATCGAAAGCCCCGGCCACACGCAGAGCGAAAAAGAGATTGGCAAGACCTTCGAGTATTATTTCGACGTGGCGGAGGGGCGCATCATCGTCGCTTCCTTTGCCAGCAACGTCTACCGCATCCAGCAGGTTGCGGACGTTGCGGTCAGGCACGGGCGCGTAATCTGTTTCCAGGGGCGTAGTATGGAGCAGGTAGTGCTCATCGCCATGCGGCTGGGCTACCTCAAAATCCCCCCGGAGAGCATCGTAAAAGTGGAACAGCTCAAGCGCTACCGCGACGACCAGATCTGCGTAATTACAACCGGCAGCCAGGGTGAACCCATGAGCGGGCTCTTCCGCATGGCAACCGCGACGCACCGGCTCAACATTGGCAAGGGCGACACGGTGATCATCTCCGCTTCGGCCATACCGGGCAACGAGGTCGGCGTGTCCCGCGTGATCAACCAGCTCTACCAGAAAGGCGCGCAGGTTATTTACAACCGCATGGCGGACGTGCACGTTTCCGGCCACGCCTGCCGCGAAGAACTGCGGCTGATGATGGAACTCACAAAGCCGAAATATTTCATTCCCGTCCACGGCGAATACCGGCATTTGGTGATGCACGGCAAACTCGCCGAGGAGATGGGCGTTCCCGCCGAAAACATCTTCATTGCGGACTGCGGGGACGTTATTGAACTCTCCCAGCGCGGCGGGCGTAAAGCGGGCGCGGTCACAGCGGGCGCGGTCATGGTGGACGGCATTGGGGATATTGACGACGTGGTGCTCAAGGACCGCAAGACGCTCTCGCAGGACGGCCTCGTTGTTGCGGTGCTGACGCTGGACTGCGAAACAGGGCGTATGCTGGCCGCTCCGGAAATCGTCTCCCGCGGGTTTGTTTACATGCGCGATTCCGAGGAGCTGATTGCCGAAACCAAAGCGTTGCTTGCAAAAGAGGCGCGCAAGTTTGAAGGCGCGGATCGGAGCGACTTTGCGAATATCAAGAGCAACATTCGTTCTTCGCTCAAGTCGTTCCTCAAAAACAAGACCAAGCGAACGCCTATGATCATGCCGATCATCATCGAGATATAGGAGAATCTTCCATATGGTTTACGACACGGCGCACCGACTCGCCGCGGAACTCAAAGCGAGCGAGGAATACGGCACCTATGCCAAAGCGCGGGAACTGGCGATGGAAAACGAAACCACCCGCGCGCTGATCAGCGAATACAGCAAGCTCCAGATCCGCGCGCAGGCGGCGCTGATCAACGGCGACGGCGAGAACGAATCGGTCAAAAAACTCCAGAAGATCGGCGAACTGCTGCAGTTCGACCAGACGGCTTCCGCGTACCTGATGGCGGAGTTCCGCCTCAAACGCATGCTTGGGGACGTATACAAAATCCTTGCGGACGCGGTGGACGTCGATCTCGGCGCGCTGGAGGGCTGAGTTCACAGCGCGTTCATAAACTTGAACTATCCCAGCGGGATTGCTATACTGGTGCGGACGGGAACCGCAAGGCAGCCCGTAAGCCATCGAAAATAGTTATAAGGAAGCGTCTGACCTGCCTATGGCAACGAGAGCGGAACGGGAAAAACTGAAGAAACAAAAGAGGATGCGCAGGCTTTGGCTGGCGGTTCGTCCGGCGATTGTGCTGGGCATCAGCCTTGTAATCGTATTCTTTATTGCGCGCTTTACGGTCAACTACGTGCTCTCAAACTATATCAATCCCGTCGATTCCAACGACGCGACCCCCATTGAGGTGACGATTCCCGCTTCGTCTTCTGCAAGCAGCATAGCTCGCATCCTCTACGGCGCGTGCGGCTATGACCAGGAAGGGCTGATTTCCAGCACCGCGGCGTTTAAGGTGTATGTGGACTTTGTCGGCAAGGCAAACAGCCTCAAGGCTGGCACCTACGTGTTCAGCAAGAACATGAGCATCAAGCAGATCGTAGAAGAGCTCTGCGAGGGCAACGCGCCAAAGGCGACGGTCACATTTACCGTACCGGAAGGCTATACCATCGTAGGCATCGGCAAAGTGCTCATGGAGAAGGGCCTGATTTCGAGCGAAGCCGACCTTTTGAACGCCGCAAAGACCGGCAGCGCGTTTACGAACTTTGCGTTCATCAACGATGTAGCCGCGAGCAGCACCGTGGCAAACCGCGCGTATGTACTGGAAGGATACCTATTCCCGGATACGTATGAAGTGTATGCCGACGCGAGCGTGGAGACAATTCTCATCAAAATGCTCAACCGTTTTAACGAGGTGTTTACGGATGAATACCTGACCCGCGCCCAGCAGCTGGGTATGACGATGGATCAGGTGGTAACGCTAGCTTCGCTCATCGAGCGCGAAGCGCAGGCGCCGAACGATTTTGCCAGGGTTTCCGCCGTGTTCCATAACCGCCTGAGCCAGGATATGCCGCTGCAGAGCTGCGCGAGCCTTTCCTACGTATTGGGCGTGACCAAGTACGTGTTCAACGAAACCGAGCGCGCAACCGAATCGCTTTACAATACCTATAAATACAACGGCTTGCCCGTCGGCCCCGTCTGCAACCCCGGCAAAGCGGCCATCGAGGCGGCGCTGTACCCCAACGAGGAATACCTTGCGGGTGGTTACCTCTACTTCTGCAACCAGAACCCCGCCGAAACCAGCGAACTCGTGTTTGCCAAAACCTACGAAGAGCATCAGGCGAACGTCGAGAAGTACCAGCAATATTGGGGCTGATAGAACGAATTCAAACTCCGGCTGAACAAAGCCGGAGTTTTCTTGCGAAAAGAGTAATACACGACGAGATAAAAAGAAAGGCCAGTGCCGCCGCATTTCTGTTGTGCGGCGGAAACAACTGTGGTAAAATAACCCCGTATGAAAAAGAGATTAGAAGGACTGCGCGAAAATCTGCGCAAAAACGGGCTTGACGCGGCGCTGATCACCAGCGGTGTGAATATCCGTTATTATTCCGGTTTTACCAGTCCGGATGCCGTACTCGTGGTTACGCAAAAGAACGCGTACCTCGTAACCGATTTTCGGTATACGATTCAGGCCAAAGCGCAGACCAAGGGATGCGCGGAGGTTGTGGAAACGACCTATGCCGAACAGCTCGGGCGCATCAAAGGCTTTTTGGAGCAGGACGGCGCAAAGAGAGCAGGGTTCGAAGAGAATCACCTCAGCGTAGGCGCGTTTGCCGAATACAAGACCTTCCCGCTGGAATGGGTCGAGTTTCACGACGAAATCACGCGCCCGCGCCTGCATAAATCCGCGGAAGAAGTGGCGAGCCTGCAAGCCGCCCAGAAGATTGCCGACAAATCCTACGCCGAGTTTCTCGGCCGCGTCCATCCCGGCATGACCGAGTTGGAAGCGGCGGCGGAGCTCATCTACGTCTGCTCAAAAAACGGCAGCGAAGCTCCCGCGTTCGACCCCATCGTGGCAGGCGGCGCAAACGGCGCTATGTGCCATGCGGTGCCCGGCGCGCATAAGCTCCAAAAGGGCGAGCTCGTGGTTGTTGACTTTGGCTGCGTGAGCGACGGCTACCGCTCGGATATGACGCGGACGTTCGGCATCGGCTCGATTGGCGCGGAAGAAAAAAAGATTTACGAAATCGTAAAGACCGCTCAACAGATGGCGCTGGACGCGCTGGTTAACGGCGTCAGCGGCAAAGCGTTGGACGCGGTTGCGCGGGATTATATCGCAAGCTTCGGCTACGGCGCGGCGTTCGGCCACGGCCTTGGACACGGCTTCGGGCTGGAGATTCACGAGCCACCCCGCGCCGCCATGAGCAGCGTGGATACGCTGACCGCAGGCATGACCATTACGGTCGAGCCGGGCATCTATGTGGAAGGCCTCTGCGGCGTTCGCATTGAGGACTGCTGCGTGGTCACCGAAACGGGTCATCTCAACCTCGTTTCCTCGCCAAAAGAACTCGTGCTCATATAAAGGTCAGGTGTTGAGTAATACCGGATGACTGCTTGCAACAGGCCATTTGATAAGAGCTCATTCTTATTTAACGGATTATCATGGAACAACTCGCCGCTTTTACATGCGGTGATGCGTCATAAAAAAGCCCATACTATCAAACTTCGATTTATATCGATTGTTACGGAGGAATCAAATTTATGATCAGTGCAGGCGAATTCAGAAAAGGCATGACCGTGGAAATTGACGGGTCGGTCTGGGCAATTACAGACTTCCAGCATGTAAAACCCGGCAAGGGCGCGGCTTTCGTGCGTACTCGCCTCAAGAACGTGATGACCGGCGCGGTGCTCGAGCGCACGTTTAACCCGACGGATAAATACCCGCCGGCGCACATCGAAACCAAGGAAATGCAGTACCTCTACGAAGATGGCGGTCTGTATTACTTTATGGATGTGGAAACCTACGAGCAGCTCCCGCTCAACCATGAGCAGGTCGAGGATTCGATCAACTTTATCGTGGAAAACCAGAACGTCAAAGTTCGCTTCTTTAAGGGTTCTCCGTTCTCGGTGGAAGCGCCGAACTTCGTTGAACTGACCATTACGCACTCCGAGCCCGGCGTGCGCGGCGATACCGCGACCGGCACGACCAAGCCCGCGACGCTGGAAACCGGCTACACCATCAACGTTCCGCTTTTCGTCAACGAAGGCGACCGCATCCGCGTGGACACCCGCACGGGCGAGTACATGGAGCGCGTCTGAGCCAAAACCCGCACTATTAAACAACAGCCGCTCGTTTGGGGTCGGCAGGAGGGGAAACATCCCATGAGTTATATTTCTGAAAAAGTTGCCTATCTCGACGGTCTGGCCGACGGCCTTTCGTTGAAGGAAGAAGGAACCGACAAGCTACTGCGCGGCATTATCGACGTGCTGGGCGCGATTGCCGAAACGCTGGAAGAACAGGACGAGAGCATAGACGATCTCTCGGATTGCATCGACGGCATCTACGACGAGCTGGACGAGATTGACGGCGGCCTCGACGAGGACGACTTTATCGAAGTGACCTGCCCGCATTGCGGCGAAACGGTCTACTTTGATGAAGAGATGATCGACAGCGAGGACGGCCTGATCTGCCCGAACTGCAACGAGACCATCGAGTTCGAGCTTCCCGGCTGCGAATGCGGCTGTGGATGCGGCTGCGAAGACGAAGAAAAAGAGTAAGCGGGGTTAACCGCGTACCCCGTCCGCAGGCAACTGCGGGCGGGGTTTTTTCGTGCTTGCCTAACTCGCGCTCCGTTTTACCGGCCAATTGCGTCAAAAAAGGAAACTGCGCGTAAGATTCTGTCTTTTCCGTCTTTAAAACAAGGAGTTCGTCCCGAAACGGCGAATATGTACCCTTAGAACGGAGGGTGTTGTTATGCAGGGGTTTGTTCAGAACGGGGCTGATCCGGAAACGGAAAACCCGCGCATGTATTACGAGCGGATCCAGGCGGAAACGCTCTCGCCATACGCAACGCTTTCGCAGAACTCGCGCGGACGCGAAGTACCTATTGAGCCCTGCCAGATTCGAACGGATTTTATTCGTGACCGCGACCGGATTCTGCACTGCAAGTCCTTCCGGCGGCTCAAGCACAAAACGCAGGTGTTCCTATCTCCCCAGGGCGACCATTACCGCACACGGCTGACCCACACGCTCGAAGTTTCGCAGATTGCGCGGACGATTTCCCGCGCGCTGCGGCTCAACGAAGATTTAACCGAAGCCATCGCCATGGGGCACGATTTGGGGCATACGCGCTTTGGCCACAGCGGCGAGGACGTGCTGGATAAGCTACTTCCCGGCGGGTTTGAGCACAACGTGCAGAGTCTCCGCGTGGTGGAGAAGCTGGAAAACGACGGCGAAGGGCTGAACCTTACGTTCGAAGTGCGGGACGGAATCCTCCACCACAAGCGCGACGGCACACCCGCCACGCTGGAAGGTAAGGTAGTTTCCCTCGCCGACCGGATCGCCTACATCAACCACGATATCGACGACGCCATCCGTGCGGGCGTGCTAAAGGAGAGCGATCTGCCGAAAGCCTGCGTGCGCGTGCTGGGCAACAGCCACGGCAAGCGCATCAACACCATGATTCTGGACGTGGTGCAAAAGAGCTTCAACCGCCCGAAAATCGGCATGTCGGACGCGGTGTACGAGCAGTTCGACGCGCTGCGGGAGTTCATGTTTGAGCGCGTTTACCGCAATCCCGTTGCAAAAAGCGAGGAACTCAAGGCAAAGCGCGTCATCGAGGAACGGTTTGAATACTACCTCTTCCATACGGAAGAGCTCGCGCATGAGTACCGCAAGTATATCCCCGTGGACGGCACCGAGCGCGCGGTTGCGGACTATATCGCGGGCATGACGGATAACTACGCCATACGAGATTATGTTCGTTTGTTTGTGCCGAAATCCTGGATGGAGATTGGCACCGGTGTTCCGAGCGAGTTTGAATAACGTTGATTGATCAGAGAAAATATCAATTTTCCGGCAGGGAACCGGCAAAAAAGGTCGAATACATATAAGCCACAAGAACAGACGAACCGAACCGCAATTCAAAATTGTGCGCCCGGCGGATGTCATCCGGCAAAAAAACACGCGGAGGAAGCAAAGAAACGATTCTGAGCGGGAAAGGACGAAGCAATGGCATATCCGGAAAGCTGGCTCAACGAGCTGATCGGTAAAAACGACATCGTCTCCGTCGTCTCCGGCTATATCGAACTTAAGCCGAAAGGGCGAAGGCTCTGGGGACTGTGTCCCGTGCACGGCGAAAAGACCGCTTCGTTTTCGGTTTCGCCCGACCGCCAACTCTACTATTGCTTTGGCTGCCATATCGGCGGCTCGGTGATTCAGTTTATCATGGACGTCGAACGGCTGACGTTTCCGGAAGCCGTGGAGTTTCTCGCCAACCGCGTTGGCATGGCCATGCCGGAGGAAGTCTACGACGCGGAAATGCTGCGCGTGCGCGCCAAGCGCGAGCGCCTCTCGGAAGCCTGCAAGCTCGCCGCGCGGTTCTATATGGAAACGCTGCTGGGGGAAGCGGGCGGTTCCGGGCGCGCGTACTTAAAGCGTCGCGGCATCACGAGCGATTCCGTCCGCCGGTTCGGTCTCGGCTTCGCGCCCCCGGAATGGGAGGCGCTCAAGGATTTCCTCGGCGAAAAAGGCTATTCGCCCGAAGAGCTCGTGGAAGCGGGCCTGTTGGTGAAAAACGAGCAGACGGGGCGCACCTACGACGCGTACCGCGGCAGGTTGATTTTTCCAATTCTTTCGGCAAGCGGCAGGGTCATCGGTTTTGGCGCGCGGGTGCTCAACAACGAGGAGAAGCCCAAGTACATCAACACCGGCGATACGCTGCTCTATAACAAACGCAATAACCTCTACGGTTTAAACCAGCAAAAGAGCGGAAAGCTCGGCGACCTCGTGATCGTGGAAGGCTACAAGGACGTGATCGGCCTTTACGAAGCGGGCGTCACGAACGCCGTAGCGAGCCTTGGAACCGCGCTGACCACGCAGCAGGCAAGATTGCTCAAACGCTACGTCAGCACCGTGTACATCGCCTACGACGGCGACGCGGCGGGTCAGAATGCAACCATCCGCGGGCTGGATATCCTCACGGCGGAAGGCTTGAGCGTGCGGGTCATCGTGTTTCCGGACGAGCAGGACCCGGACGAGTTCGTCCGTGAGCACGGCAAGGAAGCCTTCGACGTGCTCAAGGAAAACGCGCTGTCGCTCAACGCCTTCAAACTTGAGAGTATGGCACGTGGCTTCGACCTCTCCAAAGAGAATGAGCGCGAGCAATACGCCATATCCGCCTGCAAGTTTATTGCAACCCTCTCGCCGGTGGAACGCGAACGGTATTACCAGCAGCTTTCCAAGACGACGGGGTACTCCATAGAAACGCTCAAGGCGCAGGGGGCGACGAACCGCCGCGACAGCGCGCCGCAGCAGAGCGCGAACGTTCCGCTCAAAAGGCCGGAACAACGCGTCAGAACCGCACCGGTGGATAACGAGCGCACACGCGCGGAGAGCGCGCTGCTGTGCATGATGATGCACTCCAAGGAAGCGGCAATGCTGGTGAGCGACTGCGGCTGCGACAAACCCTTTGCCGACGAAGTAACCCGCGCCTTTGCCAGGGCGCTCACGTCCGCGTATGAACGCGGCGAAACGCCGAACATCCCGCTCCTGATTGCAAACATGGAAAAGGAGCAGGCCGAGCGCATCACCGCAGCGCTCCGCGAGGAAACGGAGTGCGCCGAGGCTGAAAAAGCGGCGCGGGACTGCATCCGCCGCATTGAAAAATGCGATTTGCTATCCGAGATGGAGGAGCTGAAAGCCCAGCTCGCGGAACCCTCACTTTCCGTTGACGAGCGGGCAACGAAACTGCGGGAAATGCAAAAGCTCAACCAGCGGATGCGAGGCCTCTAGCACACACACGAAAAACACGAACCAAGCGGCGAAGAACCGCCGGGAATAGATTCAAAATTCAGACATGCCGCCGTGGGGCGGCGGAGACGAAAGGAGCTGTGGGGAATTTGGAAGCAAAAGAAGCACGCATGCAAAAGCTCCACGACCTGTTTGAGGCGGGCAAAGCAAAGGGGATGCTAACCTACAAGGAGATCATGGACGCGCTGGAGGAGCTCGACCTGGATCAGGAGCAGGTGGAAAAGGTATACGACCATCTGGAGGAGCTTAACATCGACGTCGTGGAAGACGTTGACATGCCGGAGGATATCAACGAGGAGATCGCGGAAATCGAATCCACGCTCGCCGCGGTCGAAGGCATCAACATCGACGATCCGGTGCGCATGTACCTCAAGGAAATCGGCAAGGTGCCGCTGTTAACCGCAAACGAGGAAGTTGAAATTGCCCAGCGCATGGCGGACGGTGACCCCGACGCCAAGCATCAGCTTGCGGAGGCAAACCTTCGACTCGTCGTTTCCATTGCCAAGCGGTATGTCGGACGCGGCATGCTGTTTCTAGATTTGATTCAGGAAGGAAACCTCGGCCACATCAATGCGGTGGAAAAGTTCGACTACCGCAATGGCTTTAAATTCTCCACGTACGCAACATGGTGGATTCGCCAGGCGATTACGCGCGCAATAGCGGATCAGGCGC
>JBDKTD010000051.1:0-3722 GCA_039680365.1 Clostridiaceae bacterium | reverse complement strand
TTGTTTGAAGCAAGTGCAATCGATCTCGCAGGAACGAAATCTGTTGATTTGTTAGGTCGGCTGAGAAAGTTTTTTCTTGCGGATATTGTAGAGATATTGTACAATACTTTGGGCTTTAAGAGCGAATTTCCCCGTTTTTCCGGATATAATCCGGCAGGAAAGACTGATAGTTTCAGGCAATCTGCTCTTTTGCCTGAACCCCAACACTGTATATCATAAAAAGGAGAACATAGATATGGCAATCAAAGTAGGCATCAATGGCTTTGGCCGTATCGGCCGCCTGGTATTCCGCGCAGCCGCAGCCAACCCCGAAATCGAAGTCGTCGGCGTGAACGATCCGTTCATCGACCTCGACTACATGGTTTACATGCTCCGTTACGACACTGTGCACGGCCAGTTCAAGGGAGATATCTCCATCAAGGACGGCAAGCTCGTCGTCAACGGCGAAGAAACCGCCGTTTACGCCTGCATGAACGCAAACGAAATCCCGTGGAAAGACTGCGGCGCGGAATACGTCGTGGAATCCACCGGCATCTTCACCACCATCGACAAGGCCAGCGCGCACTTCGTCGGCGGCGCAAAGAAGGTCATCATCTCCGCTCCGTCCGCGGATGCGCCGATGTTCGTCATGGGCGTCAACCAGGACACCTACACCAAGGACATGAACGTTGTTTCCAACGCTTCCTGCACCACGAACTGCTTAGCGCCTCTGGCGAAGGTCATCCATGACAACTTCGGCATCATCGAAGGCCTCATGACGACCGTTCACTCCATCACCGCGACGCAGAAGACCGTTGACGGCCCGTCCAAGAAGGACTGGCGCGGCGGCCGTGCGGCGGCGCACAACATCATCCCCAGCTCGACCGGCGCGGCCAAGGCCGTCGGCAAGGTCATCCCGTCGCTCAACGGCAAGCTCACCGGCATGTCGCTGCGCGTTCCGACGCCGGACGTCTCCGTTGTCGACCTCACCTGCCGCCTCGAAAAGGGCGCGACCTACGAGCAGATCAAGGCCGTCATGAAGGCCGCTTCCGAAGCGCCGGAATGGGCGGGCATCATCGGCTACACGGAAGACGAAGTCGTTTCTTCGGACTTCTACACCGATCCGCGCACCTCGATCTTCGACGCCAAGGCCGGCATCAGCCTGAACGACCATTTCGTCAAGCTCGTCGCCTGGTACGACAACGAATGGGGTTATTCCAACAAAGTGCTCGACCTGATCAGCCACATGGCGAAGGTCGACGCGAAATAAGCAAGAAACACACAAAAAAGAGCGCTTCGGCGCTCTTTTTTTGCGGGAACTAATTCTCTCCCTCAGCCGCCTTCGGCGGCAGCTCCCTCATCAGAGGGAGCCGAACGCGTATCTCAAGCCTCCCTCGGATGAGGGATGTGGCGCGCAGCGCCGGAGGGAACGAAAAAGTTTCGTCTCTCCCTCAGCCGCCTTCGGCGGCAGCTCCCTCGTCAGAGGGAGCCGAATGTGCGTTTCCAAGCCCAACTCGTCAAAGGGAACTGAACGTGCGCGAATTTTTTATTTCTCTCGATTGACGCATAAGCAACATCATGTTACAGTTGATCTGCAAATACCATGCCTTTAATGTAATACGAGATTCACTTTAGCCATTGACGAAAAGGAACTGATTATGAGGACGAAACTCCGCGCGCCGATCATTCTGATATTGCTTTCAGCACTGCTCCTGCTGGGCGGGTGCGGTCTTTCCTCGCGCCACGAAAAGGCGATTGAAAGCGCCATTGTTGCCTACTCGGACTACTATATCGAGGTACGCGACCTAGGCTCGCAAGTCGGCGCGCAGGCAAAAGAACTCGACACCGACGCCGCGTCGTTTGAGTACACGATTACCGCTCTCGTGCCGGACTACTCCACTCTCGCGCCGGGAACGCTCCCGTTTACCCCGCCGGACGTGAATTACAGCGAGCCTGGCGCGGCGGCTTATCGCCAGAGCGCGCTGACTTCCCTGCGGCAGACGGCGGAAAGCTACGCGCTGGAACACACGTTCTCCGCCTATGCCGAAGTGCCGCTGACACTCGTTGTGGAGCAGGACGGCGGCGACTGGACGGCTTCCATCGCCAGCACGAGCCGTCAGGACGTCGAAAACACAGTGGAATCCCTGCTGGGCAAACTGCTGGATTCGTATGACGCGTATACCCAGAACAGCCGTCTTGCCGCGATTGCCGAATCGAAAACCGCGCTGCTTTCGGATGTTTTGGGCGGCATCGGTTACGCCGAAGCGGCAAGCGTGGAAAACGTCGTCCCGCTCGGCGGCGGCAAGTATAACGTCACCCTTTCTTTCCCCGACCCCAAGCTCGTTTATAGCGAACTCGCTGAGGACTACTACGCGTCATACAACCAACCGTTCTTTGGCGATGAAACAACCGTTTCCCTCTCGGCGGACGACCTCTCCAGTGTGAACACGCCCGCAATGGAGACCGTTTCCGCCGATGTTACGATTGCCTGCGACGACAGCACGGGCGTCTGCTCGCTCGCCGACGCAAGCGCGCTGTCCGCAATCATCGACCCGGCAAAACAGCAGGCCGAACCAGCGATCTCCGCGCGCGTCAACGCGGACTGGCGGGTGCCCGTGATGGAACCGCCCGCTTCCGGCAGTGTGCTGGAGGGCGAAGGCCGCGGCAACGAAATCAAGTTCGTTACGAGCGCGGATCTCGGCGCGTACTACTATGTACGATTCTACCTGCTGCCCGGCGAGGATATCAACGAGGAAGGCACGCTAACGGCGGGGATGTTTATCGTTGGCGGCAAGAAGGCGAGCATCCGCCTGCCCGGCGGCTACTACCGCATTACCTGCATGGTCGGCAACGCCTGGTACGGGCTGGATTATCTCTTCGGCACGGAGAGCAAGACTTATAACGGTTCGAACGCCGTGCAGTCGCGCACAGGCTTTATCAACACCGTGTCGTTCGGCTGAGTTGAGCGACGAACTGCTTACATAAAAACAAACAACACTTTGTCGTTCGTCTGAGTTGAGCGATGAATCGTTGATTCAGCAGCATACGTTATCAGCGGCGGTTTTCCCCGCCGTTGATTTTTTTTGCGCTTTTCGATACACTGAACCTGTAAAGATTCTTTATCGCAACACCGAAAGGAGCGAACCGAATGAAACGAACCGCGCTGTATCTTGCGTTTCTGCTTCTGCTGCTCGTTTTCTCCGGCTGCCAGCAGCAGCAATCCGCCCCCGCCATGGTGACGGACATTACCCCGACCCCGTCGCAGCAGGAACTTGCCGCATTGCCGGATATCCCCATCCAAACCGCGACGGAAACGCCCGCCGCAACGGAAGCGCCAAGCGACGCGTTTACGCTGACCAGCACCGGCATCGTTAACGGCGTGATTTCGGACGATTTCGGCGCGCGCGCCGCTCAAACGAAAGCGGGTATCCCCAACCGTTCGTTTGCGCTGACGTTTGCCAACGTGCCGGAAGGAACCGTCTGCATCGCGCTTACCATGATCGACCCCGACGGCGGAAACTGGGTTCACTGGCTGGTGTCCAACGCGCCGGTCGAAGGCTTGCCGGAGAACGCATCCGTCGATCTGGCGGACTCGCTCGTGCAGGGCAAGAACGATTTCCGCTTTACCGGCTACGGCGGCCCCACTCCGCCAACGGGCACGCACACGTATGTTCTGACCGCCTACGCGCTCTCGGAGGAACCCTCGCTGAGCTACGGCTTCTCGCTGAAGGAACTGACGCAGG
>JBDKTD010000011.1:0-7701 GCA_039680365.1 Clostridiaceae bacterium | reverse complement strand
GCAACCGGCTTTTGCGCGACTCCGAGCACGCGGAATCCCAGATCGCTCCAAGCGGAAAAACGGTTCTGAATGTCGTTTAAAGCGCCGTCGTCCAGCGCCTGCTCGGCGGTACCGGCCAGAACATGGGTGCAGCAGGAGAGTACGCTTTTTAACGCGCCTTTGGTAATCAGCGTGCAGGCGTTGTTTTCCTCGACGACGATACCGAGGCGCTTGCGAAAGAAGTCGTAGGAGATTTCACCGCGCTTTTTCACCGCGTCCAGCGGAAGAGGCCGATAGGAGACGATCGCTTCGTCCAGCGAGTTCATCAGGCCGTTTTGAAAGCTGGAGTTCAGAAACGCCAGCCGAAAAACACCATCGGAAGCGGAGCCGGAAACGTCCACCGCGCTGTCGAGCCGTACGACGCCTTCCGTGAGCGTTCCGGTCTTATCGGTGCAGAGCGTGTCCATACTGCCGAAGTTCTCAATTGCCGTGAGCCTGCGGACGATTACGCCTGCTTTTGCCATAACACGGGAGCCCTTTGAGAGCGTGATGTTGATGATGGCGGGCAAGAGCTGCGGCGTAATGCCGACCGCGAGGGCGACGGAGAACAGCAGCGAGTCGATGACCGGCTTTTTGAACAGCACGTTGACGACAAACACAAACACGGTGAGAATCAGCATCATCGCCGTCAGCAAATAACCGAAATGCCGAATTCCGCGTTCAAACTCCGTTTCCGGCTGCCGGGAAGCGACTTCGGCGGAAATTCCGCCAAATTCGGTGAGTTCGCCCGTCTGCGTAATCAGCACCATTGCGCTGCCCGTGTGAACGACGGTGCCCATGAACACGCAGTTGACGCGCTTGGTCAGCTCCGTATCGTCCGGCACCGCTTCGGCTTTCTTTTCAACCGGCATGGCTTCCCCGGTGAGGATGGACTGGTTGACCAGAAAATCATCACTTTCCAGCACAAGGCCGTCCGCCGGGATGATGCTTCCCGCGGAGAGCTTGACAAGATCGCCCGGAACGAGCTTAGCAGAGGGGATTTTCTTCGGCGCACCGTCGCGCAGCACGACGGACTCCATCTGGATGCGCGTGCGGAGTTTGGCAATCGCGCTGCCGGCGCTGTATTCCTGCAAAAAACTGAGCACCGCGCTGCCCAGCACGATGGCGAATATAATCAGGGAGTCCAGCCAGTCGCCCGTCGCCGCGGAGATTGCGGTTGCAACGATCATGATCAGTATGATCGGGCTTTTGAACTGGCGGAAGAATAGCAGGGCGGGAGCAACTTTCTGCTGCGCTTTGAGCGTGTTTTCCCCGTGCTCTTTGAGACGGATTTCCGCTTCCGCGGATGTCAGCCCAGCCTGAGACGAGCCAAAACGCGCAAGCGCCTCGGCGGAAGACATCCCCCAATATGGAACTCGATCCTGCTTCTGCATTGCTCGCCGTTTCGCTTTCATTCGGTTTCAGTGTAAGATCAACCGGCCGGCGCTGAACATAATTGGCGCGCCCGGCTTTGCTGCTTTCATTATATTGCGATTGCGGCCAGTTTTCCATCTTTCGCCGATATATTTCATTGCGGCGGCCGGTTGCCCGCGGGGTGAAATCAAACAGCCCGCGTTTTTGACGCGCGGGCTGTCTTGAGCGTGATGTTTCGTGTTTTCAATTTGATTCGGGAACAAGGGTTCTTACTGGTTCTCCGGCAGCGTGCCTTTGCCTTCCTTGACGAAGATTTCTTCGTAGCAGGCGGCGTTGATCAGCCCCATGAGAAGCGGCAGCGCAAGAGCCAGGAAAATGGCGGCCAAACCCGCAAGAATCATAAATACGATGCCGACGCGCGGAATCAGCGAAAGCCCGCCCAGCACGAGGAACACCGCCGCGCATGCCGCCCAGACGATCAAGTCCGCCAGGAACATTCTGCCCTTAAACCCTTCCGTCTTCTTCATGGAAAGGCGCAGCGCTTCCGTTGCGGATATGTTTTCATCCTGAATCATCAGGTAGGGTACGAACCGGTAGGAATACGATTTGATGACGGCGAACACCGGCCCCGCAAACGGAATCAGCCCCCAAATCAGGATCCAGAGCGCCATCCAGCCCATGCCGCCTGCGACAGGCAGGAACCGTTTGAACCCCGCAAACAGAGCGTCCGCGTTGACTTCGCCGCCACGGTAGCCTGTAAGGAACACCGCCGTCATCCCGGCTGAGAGCACAAACCCGATTGGCACGGAGATGATGGGCAGTACGCCAAAGACCGCCGCAAGCCCGATGAGCAGCTGGCAGAGCAGTGAGAGCCCCCAGAGCCGCAGTGGCTTTTGCTTGAGCACCGCGAGCGCTTTTTCAATGAGGTCGCGCGCGCGCAGCTCATGGAAAACTGGTTTTTGCCTTGGCTTTTGCGCTGGCGCCGCGCCGCCCGTCGTTGGAGCGCCGCAGTCCGGGCAGAATTTCTCGCCGTTGAGTTCTTTTCCGCAGTTGCTGCAAAATGGCATAACAAACTCCCCTCCTATTCAGTTTTACCGTTCGTTCAGACAGCCGTGACGATGTGACTTACTTTGAGTATACAATATTTGTACCAATGGTCAAGAAAAAAGTAATTGCTTTTGTCAACAGAACAGGCAAAAGAGACAGATATAGATAATAAGAATCATTTGTGGTAATAGAAATGAGAAAAACCGCCGTTGACGGGCGGTTTTATAACGCGAGATGCGGTTTTTACAGGCGCTCAGATATACTCGTTTTCTCCCGCTTTTCTGCCGGAGATGAAAATTACGATCGTCAGCGCCGCCGCGCAAAGAAGCGCCGCGCTCCAGCCGCCCGTCCAGTCCAGCAGCCAGCCGCCGAGGATGGGGCCGATTGCGCCAAACCCGTAGCCGAGCGACTGCACCATGCCGGAGAGGCTGGTTGCGCGCGCCGCCGACTGTGTTCGTAAGCCGATGAGCAGCATGCAGAGGCTGAAACAGGAACCCGAGGAGAACCCGCAGAGCATGACGGCAATCGTAGCGGACACGCCGGATTTTGCCGCAAAGAGCAGCGCGATGGAGAGCGCGTAGCCGATGGAGACAATCGAAAGCAGCGTCTTTTGGTCCTTGAGACGCACCGCAATGGCGGGAACCAGAAACGACGCGGGAATCGTCATCAATTGAAACGCAAAGGCCATATAGCCCGCGTGAACGGGCGAGACGCCTTTGGATTGCAGGAGCGTCGGCAGCCACGCGGCGAAGAAGTAAAAGAGACACGATTGCGCGCCCATCAGCAGCGTCAGCCACCAGGCGCGCGGCATACGAAACACCGAGCGCTGCGGCTGCTCGATTGAACCCGCGGGGCAGGAGGCGGCAATGCTGAGCTTGCGCTGCGGCCACCAGGCGGCAAGGGCAAACACGAACAGAGCCAGCCAGACGGCGAGCGAACTCCGCCAGCCGAACCCCGGCAACTGAGAAAGCGGATAGCTGACGGCGGAGGATATGGCGGCAAACGAACCCATTGAAATGGTGAACGCGCTGGTCACGAGCCCGACGCGCGCGGGGAAACGCGCCTTGATGACGCCGGGAATGAGCACGTTGCCAAGCGCCACGCCAAAGCCGAGCAGCATCGTACCGCCAAAGAGCCCCGCCGCGCCCGCGTAGGACCGCAGCGCAATGCCGAGGCCGATGAGCAGAATGCCCGCCAGCAGCGTTCTGCCCGCGCCGAACCGGTCGTTGACAAAACTGACAAACGGCGAAACCACCGCGAACATAATCAGCGGGATGGTCGTGAGCAGTCCCAGCACGCCGCTGGGGAACGATACGCCCGCCTTGATCAGCGGCATGAGCGGGCCCACAGCGGTGATCGGCGCGCGGAGGTTGACGGCCACGCAGACAATCGCGGCAAAGAGCAGAGAATCCAGTTTTTTCTGATTCAAACGACGAGTTCCTTTCAATAGTCGATGCTTTGAGGCAAGAAAAGCGGCTTTTGCGCCGCTTTTCGGGAAAAAAGCCAAATGTTATTCATACGTGCGGAAATAGCGGCTGTCCTTCTGCAAAACGTCGTGCGCGCCGCTTTCGGCAATGGTCGCGGCGGAAACCAGCGTAAGCCGCGCTTTCTGCCGCAGTTCCGGAATGGTCAGCGCGCCGCAGTTGCACATGGTAGAGCGCACCTTGCTCAGAGTAGTTTCCACGTTGTGGTGCAGGCTGCCCGCGTAGGGGACGTAGGAGTCCACGCCCTCTTCAAAGGTGAGCTTGGCTTCTCCGCCGCTGTCGTAGCGCTGCCAGTTGCGCGCGCGCGCGCTGCCCTCGCCCCAGTATTCCTTCATGTAACTGCCGTTGATGAGCACCTTGCTGGTCGGGCTTTCGTCGCAGCGGGCGAAATATCGCCCCAGCATGCAGAAGTCCGCGCCCATGGCCAGCGCAAGCGTGATATGATAGTCCAGTACGATGCCGCCGTCGGAGCAGACCGGCACATAAAGGCCTGTTTCCTTACAGTACGCGTCTCTTGCCGCCGCAACGTCCTGCAGGGCGGTCGCCTGTCCACGGCCAATGCCCTTGGCTTCCCGCGTGGTGCAGATGGAGCCGCCGCCGATGCCGACCTTGACGAAGTCCGCGCCCGCGTCCGCGAGGTAGCGGAAGCCTTCGCCGTCCACGACGTTGCCCGCGCCGACCTTGACCGCGTCGCCATAACGAGAACGGATGAACGAAATGGTGCGCGCCTGCCATTCGGTAAAGCCTTCCGAGGAGTCGATGCAGAGGATATCCGCACCCGCCTCGACCAGCGCGGGGACGCGCTCGGCATAATCCCGCGTGTTGACGCCCGCGCCAACGACGTATCGCTTGTGGCTGTCCAACAGTTCGGCGGGGTTCTCCTTATGGGAATCGTAGTCCTTGCGGAACACGAAGGAGACGATGTGGCCTTCCTTGGAAACGATGGGGAGCGCGTTAAGCTTGTGCGCCCAGATGATGTCGTTCGCTTCGCCGAGCGTAATGCCTTCCGCGCCGTATATGAGCCGGTCGATGGGCGTCATAAAATCCTTGACCGGTGTCGAGGGATCCATGCGGCTGGGGCGGTAGTCGCGGCTGGTTACGATGCCGAGCAGCTTGCCGTCCGCCGATCCGTCTTCCGTAACGGCGACGGTGGAGTGCCCGGTGCGCGCCTTGAGCGCCATAACGTCCCCCATGGTATCCGTCGGTAGCACATTGGAATCGCTGCGCACAAAGCCGGATTTCGACTTTTTGACCGAGCGGATCATTTCGCACTGGGATTCGATTGGCTGGGAAACGAAGATAAACGAAATTCCGCCCTCTCTGGCCAGCGCCGCGGCGAGCTTTTCGCCGGAGACGGACTGCATCACCGCCGAAACCAGCGGGATGTTCATGCTGAGCGGGCTTTGCGCGCCAACGCGGAACTTGCAGATGGGCGTGACAAGCGAGGTGTTCTGCGGCGTGCACTCCGCCGAGGAGTAGCTGGGCACCAGCAGGTACTCGGCAAACGTATGGGAAGGTTCGTCGAAATAATAAGCCATGGGGGTGTTCCTTTCTAGCCGGGCTGACGGGGTGGCCGTATCGGCAAAAAACCAAACGGCAGGCAGGTTTCTTGTTCGGTTCGTTCGCGGGGGACGCCTCCGGCGGGGGATGAATCGCGATATTTTTGGTATGTCCTCATTGTAGTATCGAACCCCTTTCGCGTCAACGGCTGAAAAGGCGTTTTTTCCTGTGGCGGAAAACGGCGGAAGTAATAGGATACTGCCTGTGCCAAGCTAAAAACACATCTATACAAATATAAATAATGATTTACAATGATTGACTTACTGCCGCGGCGGCACTAGAATATGTCAGGTATATGCTCGACGGCCGAAGCAAGACGGTATTTGCAGTTCTCCATACCTGGCAAGCGGAGAAGATGCGAACGGGGTTTCATAAGCTGGATTTTCTCCGCAATGCCGCGTGGAAAGCGGGTTACCCTTTTGAACGGATTGGATAGGGAGCATGCGTTCTTTCAGTAAGAAACAGATGGTTTGGTTAACCGTGGCAGAAGTCCTGGTTGCTCTGCTTTGCTTGAACTACGCGCTGAAAAACCCGGGCTTCTTTGAGGAGCGCCTGCGTGCCGCGTGCTTTGCTGCGGTCTCGGCGGCGGCTCTTCTGCTCACGGGAGTGGGATATACGCTGGTGTTCGTAAAAAGAATGCCGCTGCACCGGCTCGTGCTCGTGCTCGGGTTTGCGTTTGGCGCGCTTTCCTGCCTGATCAATACACCCGGCAGCATTCCTGACGAGCCTGCGCACACTTCCAACATTTATCTTTGGTCCAACAGACTGCTGTTTCTGCCGGAAAAACAGGCCAATGAACAAACCAATCCCGTTTATCGGGAAGTGAATTCCTTTATGCGCCGCGAGGATTTGCCGAGCGAGCAAAGCCTTCTGCGACACGAAACAACGGCCGGTTCCTACCGGGATATACTCAGGCGCACCAACTGGTTTTATTCGGCAAACGAGCGCGAGCTTGTGAGCGCGGAACTCCGGGACAACAGCGTGACCCCAATTGTGTACCTGCCCGCTATCATCGGCTTCACCATTGCGCGATTGCTTTCGCTGGGGTATTACCCCATGCTGATGATCGGGCGGCTCTGCATGCTCGCGTTCTATGTTTTTGCCGCAAGCTGGGCGATTAAAAAGATACCCGTCGGCAAGATGGCGCTGTTCCTCACCGCGCTGCTGCCCATGAGCCTGCATCTGGCAGCCTCGCTTTCCTACGATGCGGTCATTCTCGCGCTGTCGATGATGGCGTTCTCCTACATTACTTATCTGGCATACGGAGAGGTTGAGAAAGTCCGCCGGAAGGAAATCTTGACGATGCTGGTTCTCGCGGTTCTGCTGGCGCCGTGCAAAGTTGGGGTTTACCTGCCGGTTTTGCTGTTGCTGCTGCTGGTTCCGAACGTGAAATTCGGCGGCGGAAAGCAAAAAAACCGCTTCTTCCTTTTGGTTCTGCTTGCAAGCGCTGTTAGCTGTGTGCTCATGAACCTGCCCGCGTTTTCCCTTGGCGCCCAAAGCACAAGAATCCTCAACGATCAGGGCGAAACGCTCATAACATCTGGCTGGGCGCTGCGCCATCCGGTCGAGGTGCTGAAGATGATGCTGACTACCGTAAAGCGGGAGCTTTTTCTTTGGATACGTGGTGCGATTGGCAACTCTTTGAGCTGGTTTACGATTCATATTCGGGACTGGGTCGTCTTTGGCTTTGGGCTGTGTCTGCTCTTCGCTATCCTCAAGGAGGAGGGGGCTGAGCCGATAACGCCGACGCTGAAACAAAGATTGCTGTTGCTGGTTCCGGTGATCCTGTGCGGAATGATGTTTTTGTTTGGTATGCTCGTTTGGTGGACGCCGCAGGGGGCAACGGTCATTGAAGGCGTGCAGGGGCGGTATTTCATACCGATGATTCCGTTGGTGCTCTTTGCCGTGCCGCAGTTCTCGTTGAAACTGCATCTCAAGAGCGGCGAGAAAGTGTTTCCGCAGGAAGGGTTCTCTCGGCAGATTGTTATGGCATGCATTCTTCTTAGCTGCGCTTCGTTCATCATACAGGCCGCCGTTATCCTTGCCAGATAAGCGTAAGTTCCCGAAAAAAAGCAGTCCGGAAACGGACTGCTCAGTCCATCGACAAAGTCCTTCGAACTTTGCCGATGGATTTTTACTGTGGGAAAAAACACCGCTATCGCGGTATTTTCTGCAAATTCGGCGAATCAATCGCCAAATTTGATGAAAAATGGGGGAT
>JBDKTD010000111.1:0-9074 GCA_039680365.1 Clostridiaceae bacterium | reverse complement strand
GAGCTTGATGGCGAAATACCCCGTCAGCCCCGCAACGAGCATGCCCGCGACGATGCAGGTCCAGTGCACGTCCCCAATGCCGCTCTCCAGCGCGTCCGGAACTTCCAGCAGCGCTCCGCCGAGGATGGCGGGAATCGAGAGCAGGAACGAAAAGTCCGCCGCCGCTTTGCGGTTGAGACCGGAGAACAGCGCGCCGGAAATCGTGCTGCCAGAGCGCGAAACGCCGGGAAGGATCGCCACGCCCTGTATGCACCCGATGAGCAGTGCGTCGCCAACGCGCATGTCCTTCATTTTTTTGCCCTTCGGGTTCTTCCTTCTCATCAGGTCGCTGGCAAACAGCAGCGCGGACGTTACCAGAAACCCGTAGCCCAAGAACTGTCCGCCCTCGGTAGCCGTGTAAAACGAAGCGAACGGTTCGACTTTTTTAAACAGAACCGCAATGATCACCGTGGGAACGGTTGCGACAATCAGCATGCCGACGGTCTTGTTGATGGGGTGCGAAATAAGCTTGACCAGCGTCTTCCAGTAGACGATGCAGACGGCCACGAGCGTGGCAAGGTGCAGCATAACGGTAAAGAACATAGCGCCTTCGGTCACGCCGAAAATTTCCTGCAGCAACAGTAAATGCCCGCTGCTGCTCACCGGCAGGAACTCGCATAAGCCCTGCACCAGCCCCAGCAGCATTGCAATCCAAATCGTCATATTCTATCCCTCGGCATGGTTGATTTCCGCATCATCATACACGCAATTCCCAATGAAAACAAGTTACAAAGCCGTCACTTTGTTTCCAAGGTAACGGCTTTGTTAACCAAAACTCAGATATCCCCGCGCAGCGCGTAGACGCAGATGCCGACGCATTCACGGAGAAAGTTGTTGAGACGGAGATACCAAACGTCGTCCGCCGGAATGCCGACCGCGTTCACCCCCTGCGCTTTTGCAACCTGTCCCGCGCGGTAGACGTGAAAGTTCGTGGTGACGAACACAATCCTCGCGTCGTTACCCGCCACTTCGTCGATAATGGCTTTTGCGTATTCAAAATTCTCGTTCGTGTTGGTCGCTTTTTCTTCCGTATAGATGCGGCTTTCGTCCATGCCGCGTTCAACCATGTATTTCTTCATGGCGGAAGCTTCCGTGACCGTCTCCCCCGCGCCTTGACCGCCGGACACCACGCAGACAGCGTTCGTGTGTTCGTCGAGGTATTCCATTGCGGTGTTGAGCCGGTTTTCCAGCACCCAGGTGACTTTATCGCCATGCACCGCCGCGCCGAGGACGATCACCGCGTCCGCTTCCACATTTTTGCCTTCCGTGCTCGCGCGCACCATTAAAAATCCGCAGACGATAAAGATGCAGAAAGCGACGCCGTAGCAAACCGCAATCAGCCATTTGAGAAAGCGCAAAAAGCCTTTTTTCATGTGCGGTAGAACGAAGGCTAAAAACACCATCGGCACACCGAAGAACGCGGGCAGGATCACGCCGAGGTTATAATTGGAAAGCGTCGAGATGATCAGCGTTTCAACGATTAAAAGCACGCCGAGGATGAGCAGCACTTCGCGGAACGCGCTGAACGAATGCCCGCGCTTGCGCCAGATGCGGCAGGCAAAGAGCAGAATCAGGAGAATCGCGACGAATACCGCGAGGATGTACAGTCTCCATCTGGTATACATGAGTGTAAAATTCCTTTCCGTTGTTCCGAGCAAGGACGGAAAATATGGGGTTCTTAGGGGTATACCCCTAAATCCGGGTATTGGGGGTGAAACCCCCAATACCCCCTTATTTTAATACGTTTTTCAGGAACTGTCCGGTGTAGCTGCCTTCCACTTTGGCAATCTCCTCCGGCGTACCGGTGGCAACCACCGTTCCGCCCGCGTTGCCGCCCTCCGGGCCAAGGTCAATGACGTAATCCGCACACTTGACCACGTCCAGATTATGCTCAATGACAAGCACCGTGCTGCCGTTTTCGCAGAGCCGCTGGAGAATTTCTAAAAGACGCTTCACGTCGTCCACGTGCAGGCCGGTCGTCGGTTCGTCGAGAATGTAGAGCGTGCGCCCGGTATCCCGGCGGGAAAGCTCGGTTGCGAGCTTGACGCGCTGCGCTTCGCCGCCGGAAAGCTGCGTGCTCGGCTGGCCGAGCTTGACGTAGCCAAGGCCGACGTCGTAGAGCGTCTGGAGCTTCCGCGCGAGTTTGGGCAGAGGCGCAAAGAAACGCAGGCCTTCCTCGATGGTCATCTCCAGCACGTCGTAGATCGACTTTCCTTTATAATGCACCTCCAGCGTTTCGCGGTTGTAGCGCTTGCCGCCGCAGACTTCGCAAGGCACGTAGATATCCGGCAAAAAGTGCATTTCGATTTTAATGATGCCGTCGCCGTTGCAGGCTTCGCAGCGGCCGCCCTTGACGTTGAAGCTGAAGCGCCCGTTGCTGTAGCCGCGCATCTTGGCGTCCGGTGTATTGGCAAACACCTCGCGGATCAAATCGAACAGCCCGCAGTACGTCGCGGGGTTCGAACGCGGCGTGCGCCCAATGGGGCTCTGGTCGATATCGATAATCTTGTCCAGCGCGTCCACGCCTTCGATGGCGTCGTGATCGCCCGGCCGCGTATGGGCGCGGTTAAGGTCGCGAAGCAGCGACTTTTTGATGATTTCGTTGACGAGGCTCGATTTTCCGCTGCCGGATACGCCGGTCACGCAGACGAACATGCCAAGCGGAATCGTTATATCGACGTTTTTCAGGTTATGCGCCCGCGCGCCGCGCACGGTGAGGAACTTGCCGCTGCCCTTTCGCCGCGTTTCCGGAACGGGGATGGACATCCGCCCGCTCAGGTATGCGCCGGTGATGGATTTTTCGTTCTGCGCAATTTCTTCCGGCGTGCCGACCGCAACCACTTCCCCGCCGTGTTCACCCGCGCCTGGGCCGATATCCACCACATAGTCCGCGTTTCGGATCGTTTCCTCGTCGTGTTCCACCACTATCAACGTGTTTCCGAGGTCGCGCATGGTCTTTAGGGTAACGAGCAGGCGCGCATTGTCCCGCTGATGCAGGCCGATGCTCGGCTCGTCGAGAATGTAGAGAACGCCCATCAGCCCGCTGCCAATCTGCGTGGCGAGGCGAATACGCTGCGCTTCGCCGCCGGAAAGCGACACCGCCGAGCGCGAAAGTGTCAGGTAGTCGAGGCCGACGTTGACCAGAAAGCCCAGCCGCGCGTCGATTTCCTTGAGGATCTGCGCGGCAATGAGCATATGGGTCTTGCTGAGCCGCAGCGAGGAGAGAAACGTCCGCGCTTCCTTGACCGGCAGGTCGGAGAGGTCGGCAATGTTGGTATCTCCCACCGTAACGGCGAGGCTTTCACGCTTGAGGCGCCTGCCTTTGCAGTCCGGGCAGGGCGTATGGGTCATGTACCGCTCGATCTCCTGCTTGCTGTATTCGCTGGTGGACTCGCGGTAGCGCCGCTCCATATTGGTGACGATGCCCTCAAACGGCGCGTCGAACGAGCCGCTGCCGAATTCCTTGCGGTAGGCGATATGCAGCTTTTCCGTGCCGGTTCCGTAAAGAACGGCGTTTTGCACCTGCTCCGGCAAATCCTGAAACGGCGTTTTCATGGAAGCGCCGTAGTGCGCGGTCAGCGCCTCGAAGTACATGCTCGCAATCGTGCCCTTTGAGCCGCTGTTCCAGCCCATCACGTTGACGCAGCCCTGCGCCAGCGAAAGCGTCCGGTCGGGAATTACAAGGTCGGGGTCGATCTTGAGCAGCGTGCCGAGACCCGTGCAGGTCGGGCACGCGCCAAATGGATTGTTGAAGGAGAACATGCGGGGGGCGAGCTCTTCCATGCTCGTTCCGCAGTCCGGGCAGGCGTAGTTCTGCGAAAAGAGCATCTCTTCGCCGTCCACAATCGCCACAATGGCAAGGCCGTTGCCGAGGCGGAACGCGGTTTCCAGCGAGTCCGTCAGCCGCCCTTCGATGCCGGGCTTGATGACCACGCGGTCGATCACCGCGTCGATGCTGTGCTTAAACTTTTTATCCAGCGCGGGAACATCCGCAAGGTCGTACACGGTTCCGTCCACGCGAACGCGGACATATCCTTCCCGCTTGAGTTCGTCGAGGAGTTTTTGGTGTTCGCCTTTTCTGCCGCGCACGCAAGGCGCAACGATCTGCGCTTTCGTGCCTTCCGGCAGGCCGAGCACACGGTCGACCACCTGGTCGATGGTTTGGCGCTCGATGACCTTTCCGCAGTCCGGGCAGTGCGGAATACCGCAGCGCGCGTAAAGAAGGCGGAGGTAGTCGTGAATCTCCGTTACGGTTCCCACCGTGCTGCGCGGGTTATGGCTCGTGCTTTTCTGGTCGATGGAAATCGCGGGGGAAAGCCCGTCGATGCTGTCGATATCCGGCTTCTCCATCTGCCCCAGAAACTGGCGCGCGTAGGAAGAGAGGCTTTCGACATACCGCCGCTGCCCTTCGGCATAGATGGTATCGAACGCCAAGCTCGACTTTCCGCTGCCGGACAGGCCGGTAAAGACGACCAGCTTGTCGCGCGGAACGACAAGGTCTATGTTCTTAAGGTTGTGTTCGCGTGCGCCCTTGATGACGATATCCTTCATATGATAAGGAAGTCCTTTCCCAACTGCCCGTTCGATCAACGGGCGTTCCCATCCCGAATTGTTCGGCGGTCTCGTTTATTTGATCGGCCGCTTGCGCGGCCTGCATACATTCTTTCAAACACTTGTTCGCTATTTGCTGCTAGGATTATACCAGAAATTTTCTGTTTGTGCGTATGTTTTATTCAAAATTACGGATTTTTCACAATTTTCCTGAGCAAAGCGGCTGTTTGTGTTTCCGGCAGGAGTTATCCACCGTTTTTCCCGTTTTCGTGGATAACCCCGCGGAAATCACGCAATAGTTTTTTATGAGGCATTCATACGCGGAACGCAAAACCCGCGCCTGAATCAAGCGCGGGTTTAAGGATTCGTTTCTTCTGATCGGGGCGCTTAGTCTTCCGACTTTTCGTCGTCGCCTTCGTCTTCGTCCTCTTCGTCTTCCATCTCTTCAAAGCGCTCTTCAACGATTTTGGACAGAATTTCCATCTTATCCTCATCCGCCGGCAAGAACTCTTCGAATTCGCCGTTGACGACGATTTTCATGATATACACTTCCGCGTCATGCTCGTGGCACTCTTCGTCCCCACAGCCGCACTCGCAGCCTTCGGGATCGACCAGCACCGCGTATTCCTGACCTTCGTAATCAAAATAATCGACGATTTCCAGCTCGAATTCGTTGCCCTCTTCATCGGAAAAAACGACCAGATCGCGTTCGTCTTCCATACGGTTCACCGCCTTTACATTACTGCCTTTTTCAAGGTCAAGCCCATTGTACCGTATTTTTTCACGCCACACAAGCGAGGAAATACAAAGCTACAAATTCGCCATTTTTTTCGTCGGATTTTTGGAATTGTCGTGTAAAACGCCCTCTATTCGGCGTTTTTCAGCGTCCGAAAGCCGGATCGGCAGATTTTTTTTGTATTCCACTATTTGTTTGTGTTACAATAAATTAGTTTAGAAGGCATGAAAACAAAAAATATTTAAGGTTCCATAAAATATCTTTGTTTTTCTGCTTGTTTTTTCATTTGTTTCTGATATATTTATAAGGAAGAGGGTTCTTGTCATGGATCTGGAATTCTTAAAGCGCCTCGCTCTGGCCGTCACCGAACAGTTTGGCGAAAACAGTGAAGTGGTCGTGCATGATATCTCCGGCGACGACACCGAGCATACCATCGCCGTGATCGAGAACGGGCACGTCTCCCACCGGCAGGCGGGCGGCGGCGCATCGCGCGTTGTACTGGAAGCCATCCAGCGCAAGCACGACAAAACACTCACCGATGAGCTCGGCTACCTGACAAAGACGCGGGACGGGCGCATCCTGAAATCCAGCACCGTCTACCTGCGCGATTCCGAAGGGGTCATCGAGGGCGTCCTCTCCATTAACTACGACATTACGGAAATGCTGATGGCCGAGCGCGCAATTGCGAGCGTTCTGCACCACAACAGCGAGCCCAGCGTGCCTGAGCGCATTCCGCAGAACGTCAACGACCTTCTCGACGACCTCATTGAGCAAAGCGTGGCAAACGTTGGCAAGCCCGTTGCCATGATGACCAAGGAAGACAAGATCGCCGCCATCCAGTTCCTCTATCAGGCGGGCGCGTTCCTCGTCACCAAGAGCGGCGACAAGGTGTCGAAATACTTCGGCATCAGCAAATACACTCTTTATTCCTATATCGACGCTAAAAAGGACTGACCCCGGCCGCGGCGCGGCCGCGGCACAAGAAAGGAAGAGCAAGCTCCATGGATACCACCAAAGTAAAACAGGCGGCGCAAGCCTACGAAGCGCAGATGACTCGTTTCCTCCGCGACCTGATCGCCATTCCGAGCGAAAGCTGCGAAGAGGAAGGCGTTATCAAGCGCACCATCCGCGAGATGGAGGCGCTCGGCTTCGACAAGGCCGAAATCGACCCTGAGGGCAACGCCCTCGGCTGGATGGGCACCGGCGATAAGTTCATTGCGTTCGACGGGCATATCGACACCGTCGGCATCGGCAACATCGCCAACTGGCAGAAGGATCCCTATCAGGGCTACGAAACCGAGGACGTCATCTACGGGCGCGGCGGTTCCGACCAGGAGGGCGGCGTGGTTTCCGCCGTCTACGGCGCAAAGATCATGAAGGATCTCGGCCTCATCCCGGAAGGGTACAAAATCCTCGTCACCGCCACCGTGCAGGAAGAAGACTGCGACGGCCTCTGCTGGCAGTATATCCATCAGGAAGACGGCATCACCCCCGAATTCGTGGTTTCCACCGAGCCGACCGATGGCGGCATCTATCGCGGGCATCGCGGACGCATGGAAATCCGCGTGGACGTTGCCGGCATTTCCTGCCACGGCAGCGCGCCGGAACGCGGCGACAACGCCATTTACAAGATGGCCGAAATCGTCAAGCAGATTGAAGCGCTCAACGCCAACGGTTGCGCGGACACCGACGAAATCAAGGGGCTTGTCAAGATGCTCGACCCCAAGTTCAACCCGGATCACTACGAGGACGCGCGCTTTCTCGGCCGCGGCACCTGCACCGTTTCCCAGATTTTCTACACTTCCCCGTCCCGCTGCGCGGTTGCGGACAGCTGCTCCGTTTCCATCGACCGCCGCATGACCGCCGGCGAAACCTGGCAGTCCTGCATTCAGGAAATCGCCGACCTTCCCGCCTGTAAGAAGCACGGCGCGAAGGTGACGATGTACATGTACGACCGTCCGGCCTGGACGGGCTTGACCTACGAAACCGAGTGCTACTTCCCCACCTGGATCAACAGGGAATCTGCCCCGCATGTGCAGGCCGTTGCGGAAGCGCACAAAGCGCTCTACGGCGCCGAGCGCATCGGGCATCCGGATTCCATGCATCTGCGGCACCGTCCCCTCATCGACAAATGGACGTTCTCGACCAACGGCGTAGCCATTCAGGGTCGCTACGGCATTCCCTGCGTCGGTTTTGGCCCCGGCGCCGAGAGTCAGGCGCACGCGCCCAACGAGATCACCTGGAAGCAGGACCTCGTGACTTGCGCGGCAGTCTACGCGCTCATCCCCTCCCTCTACAAGGGTAAGGGCATCGAGGACGTCGTTCAGTTCCGCGCCGGTTCCGCGAAATAGTTTTCTTTCGGGGGCTTCACCCCCATACCCCTGACTTAGGGGCAAAGCCCCTAAGAACCCCACAATTACGAATTTACAGGAGATCATTTTTTATGGCGAATAAGGAAAGCATCAAAGATTTTACCAAAGCCCTGGACGCGCTGAAGTTCTCGGGCATGTACGAAGGCGATTTTTTCCTGACCTGGGAAAAAACACGTGACGAGCTGGACGCGGTGTTCAACGTTGCCAACGCGCTGAGAAACCTCCGCGAGCGCAACATCTCCACCCGCGTGTTCGACAGCGGCCTCGGCGTATCCCTGTTCCGCGACAACAGCACCCGCACGCGGTTTTCGTTTGCTTCCGCCTGCAACCTGCTGGGTCTCGAAGTGCAGGACCTCGACGAAGGCAAAAGCCAGATTGCACACGGCGAAACCGTCCGCGAAACCGCCATCATGATCAGCTTCATGGCGGACGTCATCGGCATCCGGGACGACATGTACATTGGCAAAGGCAACGCCTACATGCACGAAGTTGTGGACTCCGTCCGCCGCGGCCATGAGGACGGCGTTCTTGAGCAGAAACCCACGCTCGTCAACCTCCAGTGCGATATCGACCACCCGACCCAGTGCATGGCCGACATGGCGCACTGCATCCGCGAGTTCGGCGGAGTCGAAAACCTGCGCGGCAAGAAGATTGCCATGACCTGGGCCTACAGCCCCAGCTACGGCAAGCCCCTCTCCGTTCCGCAGGGCGTCATCGGCCTGTTCTCGCGCTTCGGCATGGACGTCTCCCTCGCCTATCCGGAAGGATACGAAGTCATGGACAGCGTTGTCGACGTGGCGCGCCGCCAGTCCGCGGAAACCGGCGGCAAGTTCTCCATCACCCACGACATGAAAGAAGCCTTCTCCGGCGCGGACATCGTCTACCCCAAGAGCTGGGCGCCGTTTTCCGCCATGGAAGAGCGCACGGAGCTCTACGGCAAGAGCGATTTCGACGGCATCAAGTCCCTCGAGAAAAAGCTGCTCCGCCAGAACGCCGAGCATAAGGACTGGGAGTGCACCGAAGAGCTGATGGCCGCAACCAAGGGCGGCAAGGCGCTCTATCTGCACTGCCTGCCCGCCGACATCACGGGCGTCAGCTGCGAAGCGGGCGAAGTTGCAGCGACGGTCTTTGACCGCTACCGCGATCCGCTCTATAAGCAGGCTTCCTTTAAGCCCTACGTCATCGCGGCCATGATCTTCTTGGCCAAGGTCAAGGATCCTTCCGCCATGCTCAAGCAGCTCGAAAAGCGCGGCTTGGAACGGCACCTGGGCATCTGAACGAAATAGGGCTCTCCGTCAATAGTTGGGGTAGAGCAGTAGACTAAGAGAAACAAAGGGAGCTGAGAGCGAGAGCGAACAGCTGCCTTAAACGTTCGT
>JBDKTD010000070.1:0-7553 GCA_039680365.1 Clostridiaceae bacterium | reverse complement strand
CAGCAGCTTGTCTTTCTGCCGGAGCCTGCGATCTTGCGGGAACCTCCGCAGCATGTACTTGCCATAATCGACTTCTTTCTACCGCGCTCGCCGGTTCAGCAGCAAACCGAGCGGTCGAGGATCTTTTTTTCTATACACTCCAGATTGCAGAACTCTTCCAAAGCCCTTTTTTCACCGCTGCCACCCGGCAGCGCCAGTGCGGCGGCGAAAGACAGCAAGACGATCCATACCAACATTTTTCCAGCCCCTTCAGCAGCAATCGCTGTCTTCTATCGCCTTCAACAGGATTTGCAGGCTTTTGAGCACGCCCGTGCGCTCGCCATCGGGAATGGCGGCAAAAATCCTGATGAAGTATTCGTTCATGTTCGACTCGATTTCGCGGAAGCGGGAGTCTCCCTCGGGCGACAGCCGGATGGTCACATACCGCCTGTCGTTCGGATCAAGCGCGCGCTCAACCATGCCGCTGTTGACCAGATTGTTAACCGTACGGCTCAGGGTGCTGTTATCCAAATCGAGCAGTTTTGCCAGTTCGATGAGGGAGATGCACTTCGCCCGCCCAATCTCAACAAGCGCGTGGCACTGCGCCAGCGTCAGACTGCAGCAGGACATTTCGCCGTCTTCCAGTATGCCCAGTTTTCGTTCCAGCAAGCGGACGCTTTCGCGCAGTTCGCTTGCTTTGCTTTCTAATTCCATACCAGACACCTCGTTGCGATTAGTGTAATACAAAACTATTGCAAAATGCAACTATTATTTCGAAGAAGCTGTATTACTGTTCAGCGGCTTGTGTGAGGCGCGTTTTGTTTCCCTGCTGATGTGAACGCTTATAAAAAAATAACCGCGAACGCATTGTCCGCGGTTATTTTTTATGTATACTAGATTTTTCAATTTGGAGGTTGCTTTGGGGTTATTCTTCGTCGCACTCCCAGGGCATGATGAGATTCTCTTCCTTTTTGCCGTCGATAATCGAAAAGATTCGTTCCGCCGTCTGCTGGCCGAGCCGCTCCTTTGGATGGCAAAACGACTTGAAGTCCAGGCTCTGGCGCGGGGTAAAGGTTTTATCGAAGCTGCGCATCGCCGTGATGCTGCTGCCGGGGTGCACGAGCAGGTAGTCGAGCACCTGCAGGGCGATTTCGTCATTATAGCAAACAACCGCCGTGCAGTCCGTAATCAAACGGGTGATGTTGAGCTGCAGCTCGACGGAACGCTTGTTCTCCGTGGTAAACCAGATGATGTTGTCGTCGTTGACGCGGATATCGGAGCCTGTGAGCGCGTCCAGATAGCCGGAAAAGCGGCGGATGCCCTGAATATCGTCGCTTTTGAAGATGCCGCCGATCGAGCGGTGCCCAAGCCGAATCAGTTCGGCGGTGGCTTCGAACGCGCCGCCGTAATCGTCCGTAACGACGTAGACAACGTTGAGGCGCGGCTCCTGCATCAGATCCGGATAATAGCCGTTAAAGAAGACGAGCGGGATATTTTTATCCGCAAGCCCCCGATAGAACGAAAGGTTGGGGTTGGGCAGGGCGGTCTTCGTGCCTTCCACAATGATGCCGTCCACAAAGTTGAGCGAGAGCTCGTGCAGGATATCCCGCTCCTTGGCGATGCTGTTGTTGGTTGCCATCAGCTGGATGGAGTAGCGGTTGCGGGTTGCCACCTCTTCGATGCCGCGCAGGATATGCGGAAAGATATAGGTGCTGATATAGGTGGTAATCACCGCAATGCGCATCGTTTTCTTTTTGGCAACCGCCGCGTCGGAGATATACGACCCGCTGCCCTGAATTTTGCTGATCAGTCCGTCCCGCTCAAGCTTTTCGAGCGCCTGACGGACGGTTTGACGGCTGACGCCGTACTGGCTCGCCAAATCCAGCTCCGTTGGCAGCTTGTCGCCCGCGGAATAGGCCCCGCTGCCGATGGCGGCGGTAATATAAGAATAAAGCTGAAGGTATTTCTTCTGCGGACTCACAATCGATTCTCCATCTTTCCTGTTGGCATTCTACACTTGTATTGTATAATAATCGGAATGCAAACCGCAAGCACATCAAGAAAAATACATATTGCGCTCAAAACCGTATAATTTACAATACAAATCCGGGAATATTGACAAAATCATGAAAAATACTGGAGAATATCGCCAAATTTTGTCAAATTTGTACGCAACAAGTATTGACATGTGCTATTACAACTTGCTAATATAATGACAAATCTTATCTTTCGGGTACGCAATCGCGGTCGTTCCCGTACGTTACAGGGATATCGGCAGTCTGCCTTTCGGGGCGAGCGTCTGAGGCTCGAACATCTTCTGATCGGGTATCATCAAAATCAACATAAATGAAAAACTTGAGAAAGGAGGAGAAGGTTCATGAAACGGGTTCTGGTTCTCATCTGCGCTCTCATCATGGCTTTCGCACTGGTCGGCTGCGGTTACATCGGGGGTGAAAAAGCAATCGGCATCGCGCTGGCGGATCAAGGGATCGACCGCATCGGAACGGCGGGCAACAAAGCCGATCTCGACAAGTCGACCAATCCGGCACAGTACAAAGTAACATTAGATATGAACACCTATTATATCTACTACTACATCAACGCAGAGACAGGAGATATCATCTCCAATGAGAACGTAGATAAGTAATATCTTGCTTTGAAATTCCAAGAGGAAAACAAAAATAAGGGGGTAATCAGGAATCCATGGAAACCAAGAAATTCACTCTGAAGACCGCAGCAGGAAGCTGGCGTTTACTAGCGCTGTTCCTCGCGATCGTGCTGCTCTGCAGCGCCGTATCCCAGCTGATCATCACGAAGGGTTATAAAATCCAGATCAGCACCGTCAACTACGAAGTCCGCGGCGCTGAGCTGAACTTTGAGCTCTACAAGCCGACGGATGCTTCCAGCGCCAACAAACTCCCCTGCATCATCCTGTCCCACGGCGGCTCCGAGAGTCTTGCCGCGAACAGCCTCAATGCCTGGGAACTGGCAAAGCGCGGTTTCGTCGTGCTGAACGTCAGCATGTACAGCTGCGGCCTCTCCGGCCAGCCCGCCATCAACGACGGCGGCACCAATGCGGAGAACTACTTCCGCGGCGGCTCGCAGGGCATGTACGACGCGCTGCAGTATGCGCGCTCGATTGCTTATGTCGACGCCAACCGGATTGCCATGTGGGGTCACTCCGCGGGTTACATCTGCGAAACTTCCGCTCTGATGCAGGACGGCGAATACCTCACGCTCAACGACCGTCTGCTCAACGTCCTGCACGATGAACTGGGCGTTGCCATCACCGAAGACCAGCTGACGCAGAATGCGGACGACATTGCGGCCGCCATGCTGACGCCCGACCAACTCGCGGTTTACAACTACCGCAAGACCGAAGTACAGAAGATCGTTGACGGCTACGTCAAGGGCGCGCGCATCATCGAGTTCATGTCCGAACCCAAAGTCGTCGTCGCCGGCTTCGAAGTTGTCCGCAACCCGCAGATCAACTTCATGGTCTCGGTCGGCTCCCATGAGGATGCCGGAACTTTCTACAACGGTGAGACCGATCAGTACAAGTCCATTTTCCACACCGGCACCGCCAATGTGGAACGCAACACCTGGTACAACATCAGCGATTACACCAAGGATCCCACCGCGACTTCCACCGCAATCGGCTCGCTCTTTGATACGAAAGCCGACAGCAACGAAGCGCTTGCGGCCGCTATCAAGAGCAACACCGCGCGAATCTTCATCAACCCTGAAACATTCCATAACGGCATGCTCTGGGACGGCCGCGCCATCAGCACGACGGTAGAGTTCTACACGCAGGTGCTGGGCTACAACAACGGCAACCTTGGCGAGAACGCTGCCACCGCGATTGACAGCAAGAACCTTGCCAGCAGCTATATCGCGCTTGGATTTACGACCTTGGCGTTCCTCGCCGTAATCGGCGTGCTGATCTCCCTGATCGCAATCCTGCTCAAGACCACCTACTTTGCGAGCGTCTTTAAGCCGGTTTACGCGCCGCGGCTCACCACGAAGGAATCGGGCTTCTATGTTGCAGCCGTCTTTGCCTTCATTGCGGCATTCCTCGGCGTGTGGTTCAACTCCATGGCCGACCTGTCCTTCTCGCTGTCGAACGCCACGACAACCAAGTGGCTGCCATGGGAACCCGGCCAGATGCGTACGTTCATGATGATCATCGGTACGGCAATCTCCGGACTCGTGCTGTTCCTCATCCTCTGGCTGATCACCCGCAAGAAGAAGAGCGATACGCTGGCGAAGATTTCCGACGTGAATGTTGGCTGCGGCTGGAAGACGTTCTTCAAGACCTGCCTGCTGGCGCTCATCCTGTTCGCGGCGTTCTACGTCATCGCCGCTTTCATCAAGGAGTTCTTCAACGCCCGCTTCCTGATTGCAGACGGTACGTTTGAAATGATGAAGCCTTACGGCTTTATGAGAACCTTCAAGTACGCGCTGATTCTTCTGCCCTTCACGCTGATCATCAGCACGATGAACAACATGTGGTCGCTCAAGAACGTTACCGATGGACAGGACACGGCAATCAACGTATTCGTGACCTCCCTTGGCGCGGAAGTGCTGATTCTCATCTCCATCCTCGTTACGTACTCGACGCCGCAGCAGGCTGTGCTCTTTAACCTCCATACGCTGCTGCCGATCATCATCTACGCACCCGTGCTGAACTACCTCTACCGCAAGATCTACAAGCTGACCGGTAACGTTTGGCTCGGCGCTATGATGGTTGCCATTATCCTCGGCTGGAGATTGTCTTCCTACATCTCGCACCAGTTCATTTACTGGGGCCCGAACGAACTCTCCGCTTTCTGGGGCATCTATTAATCCAAATTCCCCGGGCGGTTCCCTGTGCGCTACGTAACTGCTCAAGCCGGGAGCCGATCATATGCGATCGGCTCCCCCTTTTTCAAACGAACGCGCGCCAGCGCGGGGTGGCGCGAAAAAGGCCTGCCGCGAACAGCGAACCTTTAAACAGCTCAATATTCGCAATGAAAGAACCATAAAAATACAATAACAATACCAATATCAGAAAAAAGCACTAAAAGTTGTTCCAATAACCTTGAATCAAACGGACACATTCGGGTATAATACAGATAAACAAAGTAAATACCCATACCAATACAGACAAATTCACTCGTAAACACAAAGGCAACCGAACGAATGCATCCCTTCCCTGCGGCGCAGGCGTCTTGTACGCCCGACAGAGCGTTTGCCAGCACAATTCGCAAAAGAGCGGCTCAACGAATGAAGAGCGCTGAAAATAGAAAAAAGCGGCAACAGCCGCTGGAAAAGCAGGATTAAAAAATGACGGAACTGAAAAAGCACGAATTCTGGTTTGTTGTCGGTTCACAGCTTCTGTACGGCGCAGAGGTACTGGAGACGGTCGCCAAACGCGCAAATGAGATGGCGGCGTGCCTCAGCGAATCGCTGCCCTGCAAGTTGGTCTATAAGGCCACGATCAAGTCGACCGACGAGGCGACGCAGATTATGAAAGAGGCCAACTTCGCCGAAGAATGCTGCGGCGTGGTCTCCTGGTGCCATACGTTTTCCCCGTCCAAAATGTGGATCGAAGGATTGCGCCTGCTGCAGAAGCCGTACTGCCATTTTGCCACGCAGTACAACCGCTCGATTCCGGACGACGAAATCGACATGGACTTTATGAACCTCAACCAGTCGGCGCACGGCGACCGCGAGCACGGGTTCATCGGCGCGCGGATGCGCATGGCGCGCAAGGTCATTGTGGGCTACTGGAAGGACGAGGAGCCGATTCGCGAGCTGGGCGAATGGATGCGTGCGGCGGTTGGCTTCCGGTTCAGCAGGAACCTCCGCATTCTGCGCTTTGGCGACAACATGCGCGAAGTCGCCGTTACCGAAGGCGACAAGGTGGAAGCGCAGATCAAGCTGGGTTGGATGGTCAACACCTGGCCGGTCGGATACCTCGTTGAGGAAATGGCCAAAGTGACAGAAGCGGAAATCGACACCAAGATGGCCGAATACCGCGAACGGTACGCGTTCAATACGGACGACATCGCCACCGTGCGCTATCAGGCGCTGGAGGAAGTCGCCATGAAGCGTATATTTGAGCGCGAAAAGATCGGCGCCTTTTCCAATACGTTTCAGGACCTGTACGGCATGAAGCAACTCCCCGGCCTCGCAAGCCAGAACCTGATGGCCGACCGAATCGGCTACGGCGGGGAAGGGGACTGGAAAGTCGCGGGTATGACCGCGGTGATCATGGCCATGACGGAAGGCATGAGCGGCGGGACTACGTTTATTGAGGACTATACCTACAACCTCGAAAAAGGCAAGGAATACTCGCTCGGCGCTCATATGCTCGAAGTCGGCCCCTCCATTGCGGCGGAGCAACCCAAGATCGAGGTGCATCCGCTGGGCATTGGAGACCGGGAAGCACCCGCGCGCCTCGTGTTTGAAGGCAAGCCCGGCAAGGCGATTGTCGTTACTCTCATCGACATGGGCGGGCGTATGCGGATGATTTTGCAGGATATCGAATGCGTCAAGCCGATTTACCAGATGCGGAACCTTCCGGTGGCGCGCGTCATGTGGAAAGCGATGCCGGATCTCTGCACCGGCGCGAAGCTCTGGATTCTGGCGGGCGGCGCGCATCACAGCGTTTTGAGTTACGACGTGAGCGCGGAGATGCTGGCTGACTTTGCCGAGATGAACGAGATTGAATTTGTGCATATCACAAAGGACACAACGGTCGAGGGACTCAAGCAGCAGATGTTCCTCAGCGATCTCGCCTGGAAACTGAGATGTTAGAGCAACTCAAACAGCAGGTTTGCGCGGCGAACGCCAAGCTGCCGAAATACGGGCTGGTTACGTTTACCTGGGGTAACGTTTCCGGCGTTGACCGGGAGCGCGGGCTCGTCGTAATCAAGCCCAGCGGCGTCGAGTACGACGACTTAACGCCGGAGAACATGGTGGTTGTCGATTTAGAAACGGGCAGCTGTGCCGAAGGCGCTCTCCGCCCGTCCTCGGATACCGCGACGCACCTTGCGCTCTACCGCGCGTTTCCTTCTGCCGGCGGAATCGTGCATACCCACAGCCGGTGGGCAACGACGTTTGCGCAGAGCTGCATGGGAATTCCCGCGCTCGGAACGACGCACGCGGACTATTTTTACGGCGAAGTGCCCTGCACGCGCGAAATGACGCGCGCCGAGATTGAAGGCGACTACGAGCTGGAGACCGGCAACGTCATTATTGAAACGTTCGCGGGCAAAGACCCCGCGTCCATCCCCGCCGTCATCGTGCGCAGCCACGGGCCGTTTGCCTGGGGAACCAGCCCGGACAACGCCGTGCATAACGCCGTCGTGCTGGAAGAATGCGCCAAGATGGCCTGGCAGAATCTGCTGTACAATCCCGCGCAGCGCCCCGTGGAAGCGGAACTGCTGGATAAACACTTTCTGCGCAAACACGGAAAGAACGCCTACTACGGGCAAAAATAAACCCTGTACCACCTCGTTATGTACGACAGGTGCAAAGAAGAGCCAACGGAGCTGGCGGGAAAAAAGCGGGGAATGCATGCCAAACAC
>JBDKTD010000087.1:0-3676 GCA_039680365.1 Clostridiaceae bacterium | reverse complement strand
GCGGTTGTTCGGCCTCCTTGGTCAGCTTGCTGCGCGGCCTTCGCGCCCGCAGATTGGCACTATTATAGCATGGTTCGCCCGGTTGCCGCGCGGCGGGATTATACGATCTTGTGGTTGAGCCGTTCGCCGACCGCGCCGCCGGGATGGATCACCGCGAACTGCTCGCTTTGAAAGCCCGTTACTTCGATAAGCGCGGTCTGCAGCGCGTGGAACAGGACGATGAGCACGGTGGTGCTGGTGGTTCCCTGCGTGTTGAAACGGTCGGTTTCCTTGGTAACGCGCATCTGCAGCACGATATCCGCATCCTTTGCCAGCGGGGATTCGAGGTTTTCCGTTATGGAGAGGATCGTGACGCCTTTTTCCTTGCAGATTTTGAGAATCGGCAAGAGTTCGGACGTTTTGCCACCGCGCGAGGCGAATACCATAACGTCGCCCTTCTGCAGAAAGCCCGTCGCGCCATGAATCGCTTCGGCGGGGGAGATGAAGCGCGCGGGGCGCTCGATGCAGCACATCAGGTGCGCAAAATGCTGGCAGGCGATGCCGGAGTGGCCGCAGCCGCTCGCGCCGATGCGCGGGGCATTTTTCAGTGCACTCACCGCGCGGAGGAAGTCTTCTTTGTTGACGCCTTCGAAGGCGCGGGCGATTGCGTCCGCTTCGATTTCGTATGCCGCCGTGGCCATAGCCCAGGCTTGTTCTTCCTGCGTGTGAGTACACATGTTCTGTTTCCTCCGGTTTTTTTTCGCCGACGCCAAGAAAACGGTGCGGCGGAGAGAATTTTCGTTTATGACGCCGTATCAACTGGAAAACGGCGTACAACTACGAAAACAGTATAAAACTTACTCAAAAGAAAATCAATAGCAAAACAAATAGAAAATATTATTGACTAAAAAGAAAGAAAAGAGTAAGCTAAGTGCGATCAAACGGATAGGAGGAAGAGCGATGCTCAAGAACTTTGCGTTAAAGCCGCCGTTTTTCGAGATCGGCCCGAAGAGCTATCTCTATGGAGACGATGTGCTTAAGCTTGCGCTGATGGCGGACGCCGCGGCAAAAAAGTACGATGTGGACATCATTTTTACGACCCCCGTGGTGGATATTCGACGGGTGGCGGAAGCGACGGAGCGTATTTTTGTGTTCGCGCCGCATATGGACCCCCTCAAGCCGGGCAGAGGCCTGGCAGACACGCTGCCGGAATCGCTGGCTGCAGCCGGAGCCAAGGGCGTTATGCTCAACCATTGCGAAAAGCCGGTTTCGCTCGCGGCGCTGGCCGCAACCATCCGCCGCGCGGACGAAGTGGGCTTGGCCACCATCGTCTGCACGGATACGTCCGCCGAGAGCGCGGCGGTAGCCCGGCTTAAGCCGAATATCATCGTCGCCGAACCGACCGACTTAATCGGCACCGGCAAGGTGAGCGATTTGGACTATGTTCAAAAGTCGATTCAAACGGTCAAGGAGATCGATCCTGAGATTTTCGTGCTGCAGGGCGCGGGCATCAGCAGCGGCGCGGACGTTTACCGCGTGATCTTCGCGGGGGCGGAAGCGACCGGCTCTTCGAGCGGTATCATCAAAGCGCCTGACCGCGCGGCGATGGTGGACGAGATGATCGGATCTGTGCGCAAAGCCTGGAACGACCGGCACGCGAAAGCCTGACGGCGAAATAGAGCTGTATTTTCCGGCGGAGCCGGTTTATAAAATGACTTAAAAATCAGGAGGAAAAATTATGGAATTCAAAGTGTTTCAAAAGGAACTCGAACTGCAGTCCCGCGGATGGATTCCCACATTCCACGACGTTTCTAAGGAAGTGGTTGAGATCGTCGCCGCCAGCGGAATCAAAAACGGCACCTGCACCATCGCTTCCCACCATACCACCTGCTCGGTCATGATTCAGGAATGCTCGCACGACATCGACTCGTTCGACCTTGAATTCCTCCAACACGACCTTCTGGACATCATGCGCAAGCTGATTCCGGACTTTGCCGAAGAACACCAGTACCGTCACCCCGGCCCGATTCACGCGCAGTTCGGCCGCAGCGTAGGCGAACCCGGCAACTACACGAGCAGGAATACGGACGGCCACCTTCGCAGCATCTTCTTTGGCCGCAGCGAAGCTATGACCATCAAGGACGGCGTCCTTGACGGCGGAGAGTTTGCGCATATTTACTTTATCGACTGGGATCACGTCCGCGCCCGCCGCCGCCAGCTCAACATCACCGTGATGGGCACGACCGACGACGTTGGCAGCCGCAAGTGGAACGACGGAAAAGTGATCAACACACTCCGAAAATTTACGCAAGAAGAAACGGCCGTTATGCGGGAATTCACTCTGCAGCAGGAACGGTAAATCCGATCGATCGCCCGGTTCCGGGCATAGGATTTTCTTTTTAAACAGCAAGCCTTTATCAAGGTTTTATCTAGGTTTTATCCAGTAAAAGTGGAATTCTGCAGGAAGGCGGGGGAGGAATACTCCTCCCGCCTGCTTGCGATTACGCAAATTTGCAAAGCACAAAACGAAAATAGTTTCGGTGATTTTTGTTGACGCACGCCGAAAACGCCGCTATATTGACAGTGTCGGGCGAAGCAAAGACCGAAAATAGTTTCGGAAGTTACGGCGAGCAACAATCGCAAATCGCACCGATACGCGGAAAAAACCGAATCAGTCTCCGAAACATCTAATCTTCTTTTTCCGAAAAACGGAAGCAAGTAATCAACGTATCTTTCAAAACGGCGGAATGCCGGACTCCAAATAAAGCCGAATACAGCAGGCAAGCAACATTCGAGGCTAATCCCACAGCGCGGAACGACCCCCTTGCTTTTCCCTTTTCCGGGCGGCGGCCAACCGCGCAGATTCAATTGATCAACCGGAGGAAACACAAAACATGGAACGTAAAAACCCCGCCAGAAAACTGCTGGAAAAATTCATAGACGTGCGGGAAGCGGGCGTATTGATGCCGCTTCTGCTCGCGGTTCTTCTCTTTGCGCTCAAGAGTGATAAGTTCCTCTCCGTGAGCAACATGACAAACGTGATGCGCACGGCGGCGTTTACGATTATCACCTCGATTGGGCAGGCGTTTCTGATTATCGCCGGCAGCTGGGATATTTCGGTCGGCGCGGTGTTCTCCGTTGGCGGCGTTGCCGCGGCGGCGATGATGAGCTACTACAATTTGCCCATCTGGCTGGCCATGCTCGCTGCGCTCGTGATCGGCGCAATCTTTGGTATCTTTAACGGTTTTCTCGTGCAGAAGATCAAGCTGCCGCCGTTTATCGCCACCATGGGTACGATGTATGTTGCGCGCGGCCTCTGCACCGGCTACACCAAGGGCGTTTCCGTTTATCCTCTGCCGGATCAGTTCCTCGCCATCGGGCAGGGCGGCATCAAGATTGGGAGTTACGAATTGCCGTATGTGATCGTTATCGCTCTTGTCATGGCGGTCATCGCGGGGCTGATCTTACGCTACACGACGTATGGCCGCAAGCTCTTTGCGGCGGGCGGCAACGGCGAAGCGGCGCGGCTCGCGGGCATTCCAACGGTGCGGATTCGCTTTTCAGCGTTTGTGCTCACCGGCATTCTCGCGGCTCTGACCGGCGTACTGATGGCCTCCCGCGTGGGTAGCGCTCAACCGAACATCGGCTCCGGGTTTGAAATGACGGTCGTTGCCGCGTGCGTCATCGGCGGCATCAA
>JBDKTD010000239.1:0-21636 GCA_039680365.1 Clostridiaceae bacterium | reverse complement strand
TAAAAACAAACAGCATGTTTGCATATTTCGATATTTTTCATATAGTGAGAATAGACTCGCGCCTATCAACAATAGAAGAGCGATATGGTATAATAACTCGAAAAATTACCCGACCCGCTTTTGATTGCGGTTTGGGGGGGGGACGCAAGGAGAATAACATGCTTACAATTGTACACCTGGTCAAATCTTACGGCGGGGACGTTCGGGCGGTGGATGACCTCTCGATCGAAGTGCTGCCCGGCGACATTTACGGCTTTATCGGCCATAACGGCGCGGGCAAAACAACCACCCTGCGCGCGGTAGCGGGCATCCTTTCGTTTGACAGCGGAACGATCCGCGTCAACGGCAGGAGCATCACCGACGATCCGATTGGCTGCAAGCGGGATATGGCGTACATTCCGGACAATCCGGATCTTTACGAGCACCTCACGGGCATCCAGTACTTCAACTTCGTTGCGGATATCTACGGCGTCAACAACGCCGACCGCGACGCGAGAATTAAAAAATACGCGGATGCGTTTGAGATGACCGCGCGCCTCAACGACCTGATCGGCTCGTGCTCCCACGGCATGAAGCAAAAGATCGCGCTGATTTCCGCGCTGCTGCACGCGCCGAAACTGCTGATTCTCGACGAACCGTTCGTAGGCCTTGACCCGAAAGCCGCGCATACCCTGAAGGGCTTTATGAAGGAACTTTGCGACGGCGGAAGCGCTATCTTCTTTTCCACCCACGTGCTGGAAGTTGCGGAGAAGCTCTGCAACAAGATTGCCATCATCAAACAGGGCAAGCTGATCGCCGCCGGAGATATGGACGAAGTCAAGGGCAACGAATCGCTCGAAACACTGTTCTTGGAGTTGACCGACAATGCGTGAATTCTGGATTTTAACGAAACTGCAGCTGACTTCGCTGTTCGGAATCAACAAGATTCTGCACATGAAGAATGCGGAGGATAAAAAGCAGGCAAAGCGCGGCATCTACAGCCTGATTGCGATGGTGTTCGCCATGGGCTATATGTCGGTTTTTTACAGCATCATGCTGGCCAACGCTTTTGAGATGATGGGTCAGCTGCCGATGCTGCTCGGGCTGATGGCCTTTGCCAGCTCCGCGCTGATTCTCGTATTCTCCATCTTTGAAACCAAGGGCGTGCTCTTCGGCTTTGGCGATTACGATATTCAGATGAGCTGGCCTGTGAGCGTGCACGCTGTTGCCGCGAGCCGCGTTACGACCATGTACGCCTACAACTTCGTATACGCCGCCATGCTGCTGATTCCCGCGGGCGTCGTTTACGCGGTCAAAGCCGCGCCGGCCTTCTGGTTTTACCCGACGTTCCTCTTGGTTACGCTGCTGCTGCCCGCCGTGCCGACGATTATCGGCGGCCTACTGGGCACGCTGATGACCATTGCAACCGCTGGCATGAAGAAGCGCAACATTGCGAATATCTTTGCGCAGCTTCTGCTGGTATTCGTGATTATGTTCTTCTCGTTCCGCATGAACACCGGCATTGCCGATCCGGAGAAGCTCGCCGCGGGCGCAAGCGCGCTGCAGAACTCTGTTTCCGGCGTATACCCGCCCGCGCAGTGGTTCCAGGACGCGCTAACCGGCGGTTCCGTGCTGAACGTACTCTGGCTGCTGCTGTTAACGGTTGTTTCCATAACGCTGCTGCTGCTGTTTGTGGGCAAGTACTTTATTGCGGTCAACTCCCGCATCAAGAGCCAGCCCAAGGGTGAAAAGTTCGTCATGCGCGGACAGGTTCGCTCCAGCAGCACGACGGCGCTGTTTAAAAACGAATGGCGCAGATACCTCAGCTCCAGCCTGTATGTGGTCAACACGGCGTTCGGTTACCTTATGCTGCTCGGCGCGGGCGTGTTCTGCCTTATCAAGCCGGACATGATCGCAGGCGTACTGAACATGCCGGAAACCGGATTTTTGCGGCTGCTTGTTCCGTTCATCCTCGGCTGGATCCTTTCGATGAGCGCAACGACCTCCAGCGCAATCTCCATGGAAGGCAAACGGCTCTGGATCGTCAAGAGCATGCCGGTGCCCGCGCGGGATTGGCTGACTTCCAAGCTCATGGTTTCGCTTGTGCTCGCGGTGCCGAGCGTGCTCATTGCCTGCACGATGATCTCCATCGGCCTCCGCTCCGACGTGGCGGGCTGGTTCTGGAACTACGTAATCCCGCTGCTCTACGCCGTTGCGTTCTCTGTTTACGGACTCTGGCTCAACATCCGTATGCCGCGCCTGGACTGGCAGAACGAAGCAGAAGTGGTCAAGCAGAGCGGCTCGGTGATGATTTCGGTCTTCGTCGGAATGGGCGTTGCGGCGGCTCCCGCGATTCTTATCGGCATCACCCAGAGCAAATGGGTGACCCCGCTGACCGCGCTGGTGCTGCTTGCGCTGACGCTTGCCATGTGGCAGTCGCTGATGAAATCCGGCGACAAACGCCTTTACAAGCTCAACTAGCTTCTAAACAGCAAAACGCCCCGCCTTCCGGCGGGGCGTTTTGCTATAAAGCTTCTGCAAACACCCTGCGTTCGCAGGATGTTTGCTTAAAAAAGACTTACTCGCGTTCGAGGTAGTCGCTGATGGCGTTGAGTTCGCTCGTAATGCTCTTGAGCTCGCGGTTGGAGTGGCCTTTTGCGCGCTTGAGCAGCGTTGTCAGACGCTCCAGAGACCCTAAAAGCGTACTGTAAGGCGTTTCCGATTCGACAACGGCGGGGCGGGGCTGCCGCGGCTCAACTTGAACAGCACCTTCCACGGGGACAACGTGTTTTGCGGCTTCCACCGGTTTGGGTCGTGTTTCGAGTACGTACTCATTCGCAAGCAGGTCGTAAACGGAGCCGCTGAACGGCGACGTAGCGGAAAGGCCGAACTCGTCGGTGAGACGCTTGGCAAACAAATCGCAAACGGAGGATTCGCCATGGTTGACGAACACCCTGCGGGGTTTTGGCGAAAAATGCGTGACCCACCTGATCAGCATGGCTGAGTCGCCGTGCCCGCTGATGCCCGGCAGCTGCGTAATCTCCGCGTTGACGCGAATGGTTTCGCCAAAGAGCTTGACTTTGTCCGCACCTTCAATGAGCGAGCGCCCCAGCGTGCCGTTTGCCTGGAAACCGACAAAGAGGATCGTGTTGTTCGCATTCCAGAGTCCGTGCTTGAGATGGTGTTTGATGCGTCCCGCCTCGCACATGCCGCTTGCGGAAAGAATGACCTTCGGGCGGGGATCGGTGTTGATGCTCATGGACTCCTGACTGGATTCCGTAATGGTCAGCCCTTCGAACTCCAGCGGGTTGACGCCCGCGTCCACAAAGGCCTTCGCCTCGGCGTCGTAACAGAACTCCGCGTTCTCAATGAAAATGCGCGTGGCGGCGCTGGCAAGCGGGCTGTCCACAAATACGGGAAAGCCGTTATGACCGTGCACGAGGCCTTCCGTTTTAATGCGGCGGATAAAGTACAACAGCTCCTGCGTGCGCCCGACGGCAAACGAGGGAATGATCACGCTGCCGCCGCGGTCGAACGTCTTCTGCAGCACGTCCGCGAGCGCTTTTGCATAATCCGGCGGCGCGTCGTGCAGGCGGTCGCCGTAGGTGGATTCCACCATGCAAAAGTCCGCCTCGTCCACGAGCGAAGGATCGCGCAGCAAGGGCTGGTTGACGTTGCCGATGTCGCCGGAAAAGACCATCTTGCGCGATTCGCCGTTTTCCGTCATCCAAACTTCGATATACGCCGAGCCGAGCAGATGCCCCGCGTCCGTATACCGTACGTCGATGCCGTCAAAGAGCGTAAAGCGCTCGCCGTAGTGATGCGGAACGAACTGCTTGAGAACGCCTGCGGCGTCCTCCATGGTATAAAGCGGCACGAAGGGCTTTTCACCGCTGCGCTTGCCTTTGCGGTTGCGCCACTCGGCTTCAAATTCCTGAATATGCGCGCTGTCGCGGAGCATGATAACGCAGAGGTTAGTGGTGGCGTCCGTTGCGTGGACCGTGCCGCGGAAGCCGTTTTTATAGAGCAGCGGCAAAAGCCCCGAGTGGTCGATATGCGCGTGGGTCAAAAGCACCGCGTCAATCTCCGCAGGCAGGGCGGGCAGCGGGGCGTTTTCGTAGTTGTCTCTGCCCTGTTCCATGCCGTAATCGACGAGCAGTCGCTTACCGCAGGCTTCGATATAGGTGCAGCTTCCGGTTACTTCGTGGTCGGCTCCAATAAAGGTAAGTTTCATACTGGTGACTGTCTCCGTTCTGCGCCGGGCAATCGCCCCTGACGCGGTAAGATTACGCTATGTAAAAATTCGAGATTCTCAGGATTGAGCGTTCAATACAGGATACTGCGCGATGGCCTGCAGGATGCCGTCGTGCAGGAAGGTGTTTTCATACTCTCCGGCAAAGAGCTCCTGCCCGACCCCGAGAGCGAACACCGGAACGTCCAGATCGCTGTGCGACCCCGAACCGAACACCAGCCCCGCGCGCTGAGCAACGAGCTTTGCGCAGGCCGAAGTGATGGGTTCGTAAACGCCGTATTCCTCGTTGGACTTGTCGTGCGGCAAATCGTTTTTGAGCGTGTGGGTATAGGCGATTTTCAGGTACTCCGTCTCTTCCGCCGTGAGGTTATCCAGCCCGAACGCTTCCGCAAAGAGCGGCAGAGCCGTTTCAAACGGCGTTTTCGCGCTCACGCAGTCAACAACCAGCGTGTCGTCACATTCGTCGCAGGAGATGGTTTGCTTCAGCAGCGCCGCCCGGTCGCCTTCCGTAAACGAAACCTTGCCGGTTTCATGATCGCCCGTGACCAGTATCAGCGTTTCGGTTGGATGCGCTTCGTAAAACGCAATCGCGGCGGAAACCGCTTCGTCAAAGTCGAGCAGTTCGGCAACGAACGAGCCCGAGTCGTTATAATGGCAGAAATAATCGATTCTTCCACCTTCCACCATTATGTAAAACCCCTGCGGGCCAGTCAGACGGTTGATGGAGAGCGCCGTGACGTCCCTTAGAAAATGCGTCCGCTCACCGCCGTCAATGGCGGGCAGAACGCCATAATCGCCGAAGATCAGGCTGGAAGAGACGATGAGCTTTTGCGCTGTATCTGCCGGCGCTTCTGCGGGGGAAGAGATGAGAGCATAGCCGTTTTCCAACGCGAGCTCCGCCGCGTCCGGCGTATCGTGGAAACCGCCGCCCGCAAAAAAGTCGAATCCGCTCGCAAAGAGGTCGTCCGCAATATCGTTATATGTCCTTCGCGAGCCTACGTGCGCGTAGAACCCCGCGGGCGTGGCGTGGTCGAGCGAAACGGTGGTAAGGATGCCGATCTTGCGCCCGGCGTCCCGCAGCAGTTCGGCAATGCTGGTCAGGCGGTTGCCGCTCGGGTCGAGGCCGAGGTAACCGTTGGTCGTTTTTACTCCGCTGGAGATCGCGGTTGCGGCGGCGGCGGAGTCCGTCACCTCGTTTTCAACGTTTTTCGTATGCGCGTATCCGCAGACGGGGAAACTCACGAACGAAAGCGGCGCGTGGTTTTCCGCGGCCAACGCTTCGGAAGCGGCCTGTATCTGGGGCGTGCTCATACCGTCACCAATTAAGAGGAAAATATACTTGAGCTGCGGCACCGGAACGGGCGAAATGGTCGGCGTGACCTCCGGTATGGCGGCAGGTTTTTTTGTTGTTATACTCAGTACGCTGGGATCCGACCCGCCGTCGGGAGCGCCGTTTTTCGCGCAACCGGAAAGAGCGCAGAGCGCAAATGCAAGCGTCAGCGATAGAACGAGCGAAAGAAATCGATGAAACAAATTATTCCTGCGCATACGTCATTCTAGCACGATTTGCACGGGCATACAACTGGACGGGAAAGCGCGCGGATGGTAAGATGAACGAAGAAGGGCATTCGCCGCAGCGCCTTGCCGCGCGGCAGATTGAGCCCGACAGAAACAGTAAAGGACATTCAAAGCATGATGCATTCCAGACGCATTGCCGCAGCGACGCTCTGCATTCTCTTTTCACTTCCGCTCTTTCTCGCCTGTTCGACTGCGGCAGCGCCCGTTGAGGCAACAGCGGAGCCGACACAGGCAACGCAAACGCCGCTTCCAACCGCAACGCCCGTCCCTTCGCCTACGCCGTTTCCCGCGCCAACGTCGTTTTCTGTTGCATGGATGACGGATACGCAGGAATACGCCGCCAACCACAACGATATTTTCTGTGCTATGACGCAGTGGATTGCCGATACGCTGACGGAATACAACACGGTGCTCACCGTGCACACGGGGGATATGATTCGCGGCTCGTACCGCGAATATCAGTGGCAAAACATGGTTCAGGCATTCTCGCTGCTGCCGAAGGGTATGAAGATACTGACCGTCGGCGGTAATCACGATATCGCCAGCTACATGCCGGACTATACGCCGTATCTGGCGTACCGGCCGGACACGGACATCGCCGCCGATCACTCGATTCTGGACGGTAATGTGTATTACGTCGAGTTCGAGGCGGGGGACGTCAACATCCTCGTGTTTTCCATTACGTACGGCTACGAGGTGGAATCCGAGGATTGGATCAACGCCGTCTGCGCCGAACACAGCGACGCTTACGCGATTTTGTGCCTGCACAGCTACTTGGAACCGGCGGGGTATTCTTCCGGCGGCAGGTATCTTTTTGACGGGGTCGTTAAAAAATCTCCCAACGTGCGGCTCGTGCTCTGCGGCCATGAGCCGGGCGTGCGTTACCAGCCGGAAGCGCTGGATGACGACGGGGACGGAGTAACCGACCGAACCGTGCAGCAGATGCTCTTTAATATGCAGGAAGAAACAAAGGATGGAGAAGGTTTTCTGCGCTTGCTGCAGTTTGATACGGTAAATGATACGATCAATGTGATTACCTATTCGCCGCATCTGGATGTTTACGGCTTCGACTGGCCGGGCGGCGATCACTTTGGCGGGGAACACCTGATTACGGGCGCGGGGATTGCGCAGTACCGCATCCATCCCGAACCGACTCCAGTGGGCTGAAAAGAAAGTCGGCGCGCCGATAAACTAAGAAATACGTTTTCGAAAAATGATCAAGATTTTAACGGAGGGATAGTGTATGAGTCCTGATAACCGGCCGGGCGGCAGATCAAGACGAACCGTGAGCGGAGGCGGAAACGCCTACCGCAGAGGAAGCGGGCTGGGAACCGGAAGCGTCGGCGGCGGGCCGAGAGGGAGTTCGTCCGGCGGCTCGTTCGGCGGGGGCGACCGCGGGTCGTCCGGCGGAGGCGGCCTGCTGGCCGTCCTGCTTGCGCTGCTCGTCGGCGGAGCTACCAACAACAACTCCGGTGGCTCCAATAAGCGCGGGTGTCTCGGGCGGCTGCTCATTCTTGCGCTGATCGTGGCGGGCGTCTTTTTGCTGCTCAACTACTGTTCCGGCGGGAACGCGGGCAGTTTTTTAAACGACCTCACCAGCGGGTATACGGACAGCTCGTCCGATTCCGGCAGTACGCTCAGCGATCTGACGGGGAGCGATTCGAGCGGTTCATCGTCCTCCGGTTCTCTGCTGGATACCCTCTTAGGTTCCACCGGCGGAACGAGCGGTCAAATCAGCGCCGTGGACGGCACGGACAAAGTGTATTCGCCGCATGAGCCGGACGCCACGGTGGCGGCGGGCGCGCGGGAGAAGTTTACGAATGTCGGCAGCGCTCAGACCGTAACGCTCATGGTGTATATGTGCGGAACCGACCTCGAGAGCAAGAGCGGCATGGCGACCGCCGATCTGGAGGAGATGGCAAGCGCAACGCTCAGCGACAACCTCCGTGTCATCGTGGAAACCGGCGGCACGTCCAACTGGCAGAACAGCGTCGTCAAGAGCGGCACGAACCAGCGCCTCCGCGTGAAGCAGGGCGGGCTGCAGATGCTCGACAGCAACGTCGGCAAAAAGTCCATGGTCGATCCGGGCACGCTGTCGGACTTCATCCAATACTGCAAAAGCGAATACCCCGCCGACCGCTACATGCTGGTGCTCTGGGATCACGGCGGCGGTTCGCTCACGGGGTACGGCTACGACGAACTTTTTCAGGACGACTCCATGAGCCTGGACGAAATCAACACCGCGCTCAAAAACGGCGGCTGCAAGTTCGACATGATCGGCTTTGACGCGTGCCTGATGGCGACCATGGAGACCGCGCTGGTCACCAGCCAGTATGGCGATTACCTGATCGCTTCCGAAGCAACCGAGCCTGGCACGGGCTGGTATTATACAAACTGGCTCAGCGAACTGGCGAGCGATCCTTCCATTGCAACGCTGAACGTTGGCAAAATGATACTGGACGACTATATCCAGATGAGCTCGTCTTCGAGCCAGACGACGCTTTCCATGGTCGATCTTGCGGAGTTTGCCAAGACCGCGCCTGGTGCGTTTTCCGCCTTCTCCGCCTCGACCAAGGAGCTGATTGCAAACGACGGCTACTCCAATGTGGCCAGCGCCAGAAGCGGCGCGCGGGATTTCTCCGCGGGTTCCAAGATCAACCAGATCGATCTGATTCATTTTGCGGAGAACCTCAACACGGCGGAGTCCAATGTGCTTGCGGAGGTATTGCGCCAAAGCGTCAAGTACAACCGGAATTCAACGAATATTTCGCATGCCAGCGGGCTTTCAATTTATTTCCCGTACCAGTCGATGAACAACGTCAGCACAGCGCTGAAGACTTATAACGCTATCGGCATGGACAAGAGCTATTCCGAGTGCATTAAGAGCTTTGCCTCGGTTGCGGCCGGCGGTCAGGTGACCAGCGGCTCCAGCGAAAGCGCGTTGGGAACGCTCCTTGGGGATAACACCGGCAGCCTGCTTGGAACGTTGCTGGGCGGCAGCACGTCGAGCGCGGACACCGCAAGCGGCACGACCGACACGGTGACGCAGCTCTTGGAGCTGTTCCTCGAAAACCGGAGCCTCGTTACGGGGGACAAGGACTCCAGTTGGGTGGATGAAGCGCTGGTACGCTCTTCCGCGGCGTCCTATCAGGCCGCAAACGCGGGTTTTGCCAATCTCATGCTGACGTATAAGGGCGAAACGCCGACGCTGGTGCTCACCGAAGAGCAGTGGAGCGCGGTTGTTACGCTGGAGATGAACGTCTATATCGACGATGGCGAAGGCTATATCGACCTTGGCCTCGACAACGTTGCCGATTACGACGCAGATAACGACCTCGTCATGGCGTACGACGGCACGTGGCTCTCGCTCAACGGGCAGAACGTCGCTTACTACATGGTGAGCGAGGATCAGGTGGGCGAAGACTACACCATTCTCGGGCGCGTTCCCGCGCTGCTCAACGGAGAACGGGTGAACATCATCCTCCAGTTTACAAGCGCGGAGCAGAACGGCGTCGTGCTTGGCGCGCAGACGGACTATGCCGCCACGACGGACACTATCATGAAAGGCCTTGTCGAGATCAAGGCGGGGGACAAGATCGATTTCCTCTGCGATTACTACAATTACGACGGAACCTATTCGGATACTTACAAGATGGGTGCTCCGATGACCGCAACCGGAGAATGGGAAATTGGAAACGCTACTCTCGGGGACATGAACTGGCAGATGTGCTACCGCATCACCGACCTCTACGGCGGCCAGTACTGGACGCCTGCGGTCAGGAATTACGAAACGAACTGAGCGAACGCAATAAACAGCAAAACGCCGCCTTCCGGCGGCGTTTTGTTATGCCTGCGTTTTTTGCTCCCTCTGAAGAGGGAGCTGTCGCCGTCAGGCGACTGAGGGAGAGAAAGATGGATTATTTCGTCGGGTTATTATAGGAGCACTCGTAGTCCGGTTCGGCAACGAACCGCTCCCAAACCTGTGGAACCGAACGCTGCACGAACGCCGCAAACTCGTTTTCGCGCGTCAGCGCGCAGGCCGCGCGGAGGTCTTCCAGCAATTTGCCTTGCCAGGAAGCAAGTTCGCCGTGCGCAACCGTTTCGAAGCGCTGAATCATCAGCGCGCACTCGCGTTCCTTCTGCAGAAACCATTCGTGCAGGTTGTCGATGGGGCAGCTTCGCATGACGCGAACGGGCTTTGCCGAGAGGCGCGTATACGGGTTGGAAGGAAAGCGCAGCAGCGCCTCCTCGGCAACGTCGCAGACGTAAACGCAGCCGCTCTTTTGCTCGTAAGCTTCGGCGAACGCGCCGGGGTAGACTTCCGTGTAGACCGCCCTGCCCGTGCCGTCGAAATTATACGGGAACCAGTAATAGGGGCGCTCTACGGGGTTTGCCGCAAAAAAGGCGGCTGCGACTTCGCTGGTGGAAAAATAGACGTAAGGTTTACCGTGATCCGCTGTGAAAGGCTGGAGCGTGAGCAGATCGGTTTTGGAAGACCCGTGGTACAGCAGCATGAGACTAGTCCTCCCAGTTGATAAGCAAATTCATCGCTACGAAAAACAGGCAAATAACAGGCAAGGCTGTTCGAAAACGGAGGTGCGGTATGCTTTGAAAGGCAAATATAAACCGAAAAACGACGAGTTGAAAAATCAGTCCGCATTTGAATTGTACCACGCTGTGATAAAATGATGAAGAGGTCAATGCGATTTTTCCTCCGTTCAACTCCTCTATGCAGAATGAATTCGGTAAAAAGTCCGCCAAAGATGCAAAGAATGCATCTTAAAAGCGTATAAAATGGGAAATATGCCACGAAAAATTCAAATTTCGTCTGCCGTATCCACTGGGGCGTATGTTATAATATCACCATTGGGCGGAGGGAGAGAACGTGAAAACAACAGTTCGTAAACTCGACGGTTTGCCAATTGAAGAACCGCTTCTCGACGACGAAGGCCAGCGCAGACAGCGGGAGCTTGCAGACCTCGCCGTAAAGGAATACGAAGAGTCCGGCACGCTCACCGGCGGCAGGCTCAACGAAAAAGTGGCTGCGTACGAAACGGATATCGCGGGGCATGTGGTAGACGATTGACTTGCCGCGCGTTTTCTGCGCGCTTTTCTTAACAGGGGATCGTTCTTATCGCGTGTTGAGTGTATTCAAATCATACGTGAGGCGTAAATATTAAAGCGAAAGGAGATCCGGAACGTTGTCTTTTACAAGCATTACAAAAACGCTTGCGAGCGGCTTTTCCCAATTCACGCTGCTGGATCTTCTCGATATCTTCATCATTGCCGTTCTGATCTATAAGTTGATTATCTGGACAAAAGAAACCCGCGCCTACGAAGTGCTCAAAGGCATCGGGCTGCTGTTTTTATGCTCCATCGTCAGCCAGCTTCTTTCGCTCTCCACGCTGAGTTGGCTGCTGGATTCGCTTTTGACATCCGGCTCTATCATCATCGTGCTGGTCATACTCTTCCAGCCGGAAATCCGGCGCGTGCTCGAAAAGCTCGGCCGCAGCGGCAAACGCCTTGGCAAGGCCTGGTTCGACGCTTCCGCTATGAAGAGCGGGGAACTGGTGCACGATATGCACGTGACCATTCTTTCTCTTTCGCACCGGCGCGTTGGCGCGCTGATCGTGTTTGAGCAAAAGACGGGGCTTGGCGATATCGTAGGCACCGGAACGCGTATCGACGGGCTGCTTTCCGGCGCGCTGATTGAAAACATCTTTGAACCCAACACCCCGCTGCACGACGGCGCGGTGATTATCCGCGGGAATATGATCGTTGCCGCGGGATGCTTTTTGCCGCTTTCGGACGATCTTTCCGTCTCCCGCGAGCTGGGCACGCGCCACCGCGCTGCGCTGGGCGTTTCCAGCGTATCGGACTGCGTGACGATTATCGTTTCCGAAGAGACGGGCGCCATCTCCGTTGCGCGGGACGGCAAGCTCGTTCGCTACATTGACTCGAAAGCGCTGCACAACGTGCTCGAGAGCCTGTTTCTGCAGTCCGGCTCCTCAACGGCTTTTGGCTGGACCAAAAAAATCCGAACGGAGGGATCGCATGAAAATAAGAAAGATCGATAAAAAAGCGATTCTTGCCGGGCTGAAAAGTTTCTGCACCAAGAACGTTGCGCTCAAAGCCATTGCGCTGGTATTTGCGGTGCTGCTTTGGGGATATGTGCTCACCGACCAGAAGCCGCTTCGCACCAAGATCATTCCGGAAGTGACGACGAGCTTTGACGGCGAGGCCGAGCTGATTGCACAGGGGTTCTGCGTTCGCGGCGACCGCGAGGAGATTTTGCAGAACGTTACCGCTACGGTGCGTACGCAGATTACGAACTATGCCTATGTCAACGCCAGCTCGATCAACGCCACCATCAGCCTGCGCAACATCAGCGAGGCGAGGGAGTATGAAATACCGATTCAGGCAAACGTGAGTTCCGCGCTCGGCGTGGTGCAGTCCGTTTCCCCTTCGAGCGTCAAGCTGCAGATCGATACGCTGGTAACCAAGACCATCCCCGTAACCACGTCGTTTGCCGGTGAACTGCCAAACGGCTACTGGGCGGATACGGATGCGCTGACTTCGACCACGCGGCTCGACGTGACAGGCGCAAAGACCGATATTTCAACCATCACGCGCGCAGAGTGCGTTGTGGATCTCAATGATAAGACGAGCACGATTTACAGTACGTTCGACGTAACCATGTACGATAAGGACAACAACATCGTCTCTTCGGACATCCTCGTTGGAACGCTGCCTTCTTCCACGGTTCGGCTGCCGATTTACCCTATGAAGAGCGTACCCATCGACGTTGCGGGTTCGCTGCTGGGCGTGGACGATCTGGCCAAGAATCACGAAATCGTCAACGCGGTGGCAACGCCCGCGACGGTGCGCATTGTGGGCGAACAGTCGGTGCTTGACGGCATCAATAGCATCCTGCTGACCCCGATTGCTGTCAACGGGCTGAATGCGACCGCCACCGTGGAGTCCGACTTGATCCTTCCGGACGGCGTACGCCTGCTGGACAGCGAAACGGTATCGGTGCTCATCGAAATACAGGAAATGCAGATGAGCCAGCTTTATGAGCAGCTGGAAGTGCAGATTGTAGGCGCAGAAAAGCGCGTGAATGTGGCGCTCGACGTTTCCAAGGTCGATTTGACCGTGGAAGGGAGATACAGCCTTGTGAGCGTGCTCATGCGCAAGGATATCACCGTGCAGGTGGATGTGACCGGACTTGCGCCCGGCGTATACAAGCTTCCGCTCAACGTGCTGGTGCGGGACGAAGCGGCAACGGTAGAGCTGACCACAACGCTGTCGGTCGCGGAAGTGACGGTTACGATTACCCAGCAGTAAACTACCATAACTCATCCATCGGCGGAGCGTTTGGCTCCGCCTTTGTCGTGAATAGGAACGCCGTTTTGATAAGCGGACGATGGAGAAACATGAAGATACGTGTACAAAATATCAAGCAGACACTTTCGGCAGGCGACGAACAGATCGCCCGCCTGATTTGCGAGCAGGCGAACGTCGATCCCGAACAAATTCGCGGCGCTAAAGTGATTCGCCGTTCGCTGGACGCGCGCAAAAAACAGGAAATTCACTTCCTGGTCAACGCGGTCATCGAAGTGGACGAAACCACTGGAAAAAAGTTGCTTTCGCGTAGGGACGCGCGCTTTGAACTTTGCCGGGAAGCTCCCATGGAGCCGATTCCGCAAGGAAGTCTGCCGCTTCGCGGGCGCGTTGTCGTAGCGGGACTCGGCCCTTCCGGGCTGTTTGCGGCGTTGCTTCTGGCGCAGCGTGGCTACGCGCCGCTCGTCCTGGAGCGCGGGGAACCGGTGGAGCGCCGCGCTATAGCCGTGGAACGCTACTGGCGGACGGGCGAGCTCGACGAGGAGTCCAACGTGATGTTTGGCGAGGGCGGCGCGGGAACGTTTTCCGATGGAAAGCTCACCTCACGCAGCAAGGATGCGCACGGAGACGGCGTGCTGAGCACGCTGGTGCTCTTTGGCGCGCCGGAGGAGATTGCCGTTTCCGCCAAGCCGCATATTGGCACCGACCGGCTCAGGAAAGTCGTTGCCGAAATGCGAAAAGAGATTGACCGTTTGGGCGGGGAAGTACGCTTTGGGGCAAAGCTCAGCGGAATCGCCGAAGAAAACGGCGCAATCACACGTGTACGATTTACTCAAAACGGCGCGGAGGAATCGGCGGATTGCGCCGCGCTTGTGCTCGCCATCGGGCAGGGCGCGCGGGATACATACCAAATGCTGCTCGACTCGGGTGTGATGATGGCGAAAAAACCTTTCGCGGTTGGCCTGCGGGTGGAACACGCGCAGAGCATGATCGACCGCGCGCAGTACGGCGCGTCCGCGGGACACCCGCGCCTGGGAGCCGCGGAATACCGGCTCACAGCGCAGAGCGGAGACAGGGGTGTGTATACCTTCTGCATGTGCCCGGGCGGAAGTGTGATTGCCAGCGCATCCAGCCGGGACGAAGTCGTCGTCAACGGCATGAGTAACTTTGCGCGCAATGCCGAAAATGCCAACGCCGCCGTCGTGGTGCAGGTGCGCGAGAGCGACCTGCCGGAGGATGCGTTCGCTGGCGTTCGCTTTCAAAAGGAGATGGAGCGCGCCGCGTTTCTTGCGGGCGGCGCGGACGGTTCGGCTCCCGCCAGCACGGTGGAAGCGTTTTTGAAACGGTCCAAGCCGAACGGGTTCGGCGGAGTGAAGCCTTCCTACCGCCCCGGCGTTCAGCCGGTCAACCTCTGGAACGTTCTGCCCGCGTTCGTTTCAAAAGGAATTGCGGACGGCATGACGGCGTTCGGCAGACAGCTCAGGGGATTTGACGATCCCGGTGCGGTGCTCACGGGCGTGGAAACCCGCACAAGCGCGCCTTTGCGGATTCTGCGCGCAGAAACCATGGAGAGCGTTTCCTGCGCGGGACTGTACCCCGTTGGCGAAGGGGCCGGGTATGCGGGCGGCATCGTTTCCGCCGCGATCGACGGTATCAAGGCGGCGGAGCGGATTATTTCGCTCTTTGCACCGTCGAAACGCGAAGTGTAATCAAAAAACCGGGCGAACGCCCGGTTTCATTCCATCGACAAAGGCCTTCGTACTTTGCCGATGGATTTTTACTATGAGTAAAAATACCGCTATCGCAGTATTTTCTGCAAATTCGGCGAATGAATCGCCAAATTTGATGAAAAATGGGGGATTTTCGAATCCCCCAAACCCACTAAATGGGATTGCCGATACTCAAAAACCGGGCGAACGCCCGGTTTTTTATATGAGAGTTGTTTTATTTTTGATCTCGAATCGAGAGCGCGAGGTCGGGTTTGTTGCTCATGAGCGCGAAGATGTTCTTCTGCGCGAGAAGGTATCGCATATCTTCTTCGCGGTCAACCGTCCAGGGACTGGTCTTTACGCCGGCGGACTCGTATTTTGCCAACTCCGCGTCGTCCAGAAAGCGATAATCCGGATGCAGATACTGCATACCGAGGCGCTTGCAGTAGTCCTGCGGTTCGGCGATGCGGCATTCGTAGAGGATGCCGCAGGGGAGTTCCGGCGCAATCGCCTTGCAGCGCAAAAGCGAATAGTGGTTGAACGAGGACAGCACGACCCGGTCGGAAAGACCGAACGCGCGAACTAGATCGATCACCTTTTGTTCGATGCCGTCGTATTCGTAGATCGCCGTCTTCAGCTCGATGATGTTCAAAAAGTCGTGCTCTTGAACGAGCGCAAAATACTCTTCCAGCGTCGGGATGCGTTGAACGGGGCATTGACCGCGGAATTTATAGGAAAGGTCGAATGCACGCAGTTCTTCCAGCGTCAGGTTTTTAATCAGCAAGTCGCTGCCCGTGATGCGCAGCAGGCTTTCGTCGTGAAAGACGACCGGTACGCCGTCGGCGGTGAGTTGAATGTCGAATTCAGCGCCGTCGGCGCCAAGCCGGAGCGCTTGTTCGAACGCGAGCATCGTGTTTTCGGGATAGCGGGAAGAGAACCCACGGTGTGCAATGATTTTAGTCAAGGAGAAACGCCTTCTTTCCAGTTATAATAAAAACAAAATTCACGGTTACTTTCGGCGGGTTTGCAGCCACAGCAAATCCTCTTTTACGGCGCTGAGGTCGGGCGTTTCACCCCGGAATTTCGCCCGCTTGATCAGAGTTCGCCGGAGTCTGCGGCAGGCGCGCCGGAGCGCGGAAATATGGACTGGCCGCGGGTCGCCGCCGACGAACGCCAGAAAGTTTTTAAAGCAGATTTGATCGAGCAGTTCTTTGCTTAGCCCGAGCCCGCGCAGCAGGAAGGGCTTTGTTTGAATCAAATAGTGCCCGTCCGCCTCGATCAAGCGCTCGTTAGTGCCTTCGAGAAACGCGTTGATGATATCGACTCGCCGGAGGCTTTCGGTTTCGTTGAGCTCGGTTGCCGTGCCGCCCATAACCGCGCGCCCGCCGATATCCGTGCCAAGCTGGATGCGGTCGGCATAGCGGATAAAGAACGCCCGCGTTTCGTCGGAAGTTCTTGAAAGGTTGTCGTACAGCTCGATGCCGGGCGTTAAGTCGACGCGCATATTGGGGAAGGCGTCCAGCCATTGCGCAAGACGCGGCAGGTTAGCCGACAGAAAAAAGAGGTGCGCAAACGTAATATTGAGCTGTGGGTGCCGCTCCAGCACGGCGCGTACCTGACGGTACTGCGCTTCGTTGTTTACGTCGTTTTCGCCGTATCCCCAGCCGGAGGACTTGGCGTAGACGGAGATTGTCTCCGGGTTCCAGTATTGCTCCGGGTCGTTGACGTGCCAGATGATGGGCAGGCGCGTTTTATCCGCGAACGCCCAGAATGGTTCCCATGCGGGCGCGTCGAAATCCGGAATTGGAAACGCGCGGCGCATAGTCGGTTTGCCTTCGAGCAGTTTGATTCCGTCGCAGCCCATGGCGAGGAGCCGCTTTGCGCGGCGGACAAAATGCCGTCCGCAATGGAGCGGGTCACGCTCGTAAACCGTGCAGTCGAGGCAGCCGAACGCATAAACCGTTTCGGGACGGCGCAGTTTGCAGCAGAGGATATCCGGCGTTGGATCGAGCCGCGCAGTACCCGGCAGAGCAAGCAGACACGCAGTCTGCGCGCCGGATTTCTGCAGAATCGATTCGAAACTTTCAACGCGGATGGGCCGCGCAAAATGGACGTGGCCGTCAATGCGGCGGATGGTTTCGTTCAACGTGGTCTACTCCTTACAGGTTAAAAATCCATTATTTCGCGCGCTTTTTTACGCGTTTCAGTTTCTCAGGCGCGGCAGGCTGATCCGGCGCGGGTGCGGCCGCGTCCGGAGCCGGGGCGGGTTCACTGGTTTTATACAGGTGGATCACGCCCTGCTTGTTCAAACTCTGAATCAGCGCGAGCGTAATGGGCAGGCCGAGCAGGCCGATACCGCCGAATACGAACGTGCCGACAACCATAGAGAACAGCGTCACAATGGGGTGCAGCCCAACGCGGTCGCCAACGATTTTCGGCTCGATGATGTTACGCACGATGATGACGACGACATAAAGAATGCCCAGCCCGATGGCGTGCTGGTAGTTGCCCGAAACCAGCGAAATAATCGTCCATGGCAGCAGCACGAGCCCGCTGCCGACGACGGGCAGAATGTCGAATACGGCGATGGCGGCGGCGATGGCGAACGCGTTTTGAATGCCAATGATCAACAGCCCCAGCGAGATCTCCGCAAAGGTGATTACGAGAATCAGCGCGTAGGAGCGCGTATACCGCCAGAGCGTCCTGCCGAGGTGCACGCGGATGTTATGCACCAGATCCCGTTTTTGCTCGGAAAGCTGGAGCATGAGAAACGCTTTGATTTTGGGATAATCGATCGATAGAAAGAACGTTGCGATCACCGCGATCAGCAGGTGCAGCAGGAACGCGGGTGTTTTGAACGTGATGCTGGTGACCCAGGCGACGACCTGCTTGGAGATATTGGCAACGGTTTGGCCGAGCGTCTGCGTTACGTTGGACGCCACAACGTTATAAGCCGCCGCGGTATCCGGGTCGAGCTTTGCTACAAACGCCTGCAGATCGGCAAACACCTGCGCAAGCCACGGCGCAATGGACTTTGTGTACATGCCAGGCAACGTCAGGAAGAACGCTTTCGCGGCGGAGAATATCTGCACGCCGAGGACGATGAGCAAAAGCCCGACCAGCGCGTAAAAGAGCGCAACGACGATAGCGCCGGCAAAGCCTTTGTGCAGGTGGCATTTGTCCCGTAAAAACGCGACGACCGGCTTGAGCAGCAGAGATACCACGAGCGCGATTAAAAACGGCGTCAGCATACCGAGCGCGTACCGCGTCAGCACGATGACGATGCCGAGAATAATGGCAAAATACAGAAAGTTGACAATGAATTTTTTACGTTTTTCGAGTTCCATGGTCTAGCCTCATTTCCGTTGATTACTCTATCATGCGCTGGAAAACTTGTAAAGCCGTGCCGTTTCCATTATAATACTTCGCATGAACGCAAAATTGGCGCTGAAACAATTGACCGAACTGCTCGACCCCGGCGACGAGGCCGTGACTTCGCTTGCCAACGCGAGCGCGTTTTTAAACGAGCTGCTCGAAGACGTCAACTGGGTGGGTTTTTACCTGCTCAAAGGCGAAACGCTCTGTCTGGGTCCCTTTCAGGGAAAGCCCGCCTGCACGCGCATCGAAACGGGCAAAGGCGTCTGCGGAACGGCGATAAGAGAGAACCGCACCCTCTGCGTGGATAACGTTCATCTGTTCAGCGGTCATATCGCCTGCGACGGCGCTTCCAACAGCGAAATCGTAATCGTGCTGCATGGCGAACGCGGCCGTCAGCTCGGCGTTCTGGATATCGACAGCCCGCTCTTTTCGCGGTTTTCGGCGGAGGACGAGGTGTTCCTCGTTCAGGCGGCGCAGATTATTTCACGCGCGATTGCGCAGAAACTATAGCAAGGAATCGTTTGGAATCATGACGTTTGTTGAACTGCTTCTCACGGCGGTAGCGCTCTCCATGGACGCGTTTGCCGTTTCCGCCTGTAAAGGCTTGAATATGCGCAAGGTCAACTGGAGCCACGCGGTGATCATCGGCCTCTTCTTCGGCGGGTTTCAGGCGGCGATGCCGCTGCTCGGCTGGCTGCTCGGCAGGCAGTTTGAGCATTTAATAACGAGCTTCGACCACTGGGTCGTGTTCGGGCTGCTCGCGCTTATCGGCGGAAAGATGGTTTTCGACGGTCTCAAAGGCGGAGAAGAGGACTCCTGCAAGCCGGAAGAAAAACTGAACCTGAAAGAGCTGATCGTGCTGTCGTTTGCAACCAGCATCGACGCGCTGGCGGTCGGTATTTCGTTTGCGTTTCTGCAGGTCAAGGTGCTGCCCTCGGTTGCCTGCATCGGCGTCACCACTTGCCTGCTCTCGATCCTCGGCGTCGCCATTGGACAAAAATTCGGCGCGAAGTACAAGGACAAAGCAACGCTTGCCGGCGGCGCGGTGCTGATTGTCATCGGGCTGAGGATCCTGCTTGAGCATCTCGGTGTTTTTGCGTAAACAACAAATCAGGTGGTTCCCGTTTTCCCGCCAGTTCGGCGGGATTTTTTTACGCTGTTTTGCTTGACAGTGCGCGTATTTGGGAGTATAACGTTTCTGGTAAGAAATGTATGAAAAGTCATACCGTTCGAATAAGGAAAGGAACAACATGGCTGCACCAAAAGGAAAACACCTGTTTGGCACCGTCAAGGTGGGCGAAAAAGGGCAGATTGTCATTCCAAAGGACGCTAGGGAACTTTTCGGCATCCAGCCTGGGGACAGCCTTGTTGTGCTGGGGGACGAAGCAACCGGGCTTGCGATCATTAAAAACGACGTGTTCCTTGCGCAGGTAGCGGACGCAATCTTTCAGCAAACCGGGCCGGGCGTTTTGCCGGAAACGCAGTTTACGCCGGACGGCGCCGCGGCGTTTGAGGAAATATAGGGGCTTGCTTCGAAAAAGGCCGACGAGCAATAGGAATCGAATTTGGATAGGCCGCTCAAGCACAGCGGGGGAGTGAAGAAAAAAATCAATATGGAATACGCAATTGAAACGCAGGAACTGACCAAGGTTTACGGCACGAAGAAGGCGGTTGACCACCTCAGTCTCGATATCAAAGAGGGGGAACTCTTCGCGCTGCTTGGTGTTAACGGCGCGGGCAAGACGACAACCATCAAGATGCTCGCCGGGCTCTCCCTGCCAACCAGCGGGGACGCGCTGCTGCTGGGCGAGAGCATTGTCAAGAACCCGCAGGCCGCCAAGCAGCAGAACGGCATCTCGCCGCAGGAGACCGCCGTTGCGCGGAATCTCACCGTGCTGGAGAACGTGGAGCTGATGGCGCGCATCTACGGCCTTGGGCGGGCTGAGGCGCGTCAAAAGGCGCAGGGACTGCTTGGGCGTCTCTCCCTTGAGGAAGTGGCAAAGAGCAAGGCCAAGACGCTCTCCGGCGGCATGCAGCGGCGGCTGAGCATCGCTATGGCGCTGATTTCCGAACCCAAGGTGCTGTTTCTCGACGAGCCGACGCTGGGGCTGGACGTACTTGCGCGGCGCGAACTCTGGAAGCTCGTGCTTTCGCTCAAAAGCAAATCGACCATTCTTTTAACCACGCATTACCTCGAAGAGGTGGAAGCGCTCTCCGACCGTGTTGGCGTGATGAACAAAGGCAGGCTGGTTGCCGTTGGAACGGTGCAGGAACTGATGGAGCGGACAAAGAGCAAAACCTTTGAGGATGCGTTTGTTCTGCTCGCGACGGAAACGGAGGCGATTGTATGAACGGCACAAGAGCTTTTGCAGGCCGTACGGTCAAGGAACTGCTGCGCGATCCGCTGAATCTCGCCTTCGGGCTGGGGTTCCCGCTGGTGCTGCTGCTGCTCATGACGGCGATTCAGGCGAATATCCCCGTGAGCATCTTCGCGCTCGACACGCTGACGCCGGGCGTTGCCATCTTCGGCCTTTCGTACATTTCGCTGTTTTCCGCAACGTTAATCAGCAAGGACCGGACGACTTCGTTTCTGATGCGGCTGTTCGCCTCTCCGCTCAGCGCGGGCGGCTTCATCACGGCGTATACCATGCCGCTTTTACCCATGGCTCTTGCGCAGACGGTGGTTTGCTATCTTTGCGCCGCTCTGCTGGGGATGCGGATGACGCTCAACGTGCTGCTTGCCTTAGTTACGACCATTCCCGCGGCGCTGCTCTTTATCGGTATTGGTCTCCTCTGCGGCAGCGTGTTCAACGATAAGCAGGTGGGCGGGATCTGCGGCGCGCTTTTAACCCACGTCAGCGCCTGGCTCAGCGGCACATGGTTTGATCTGAACCTGGTAGGCGGAGTGTTCACGCAGATTGCCTATGCGCTGCCCTTTGCGCACGCTGTGGAAGCCGGGCGCGCGGCGGTGGCGGGGGACTATGGCGCGATTATGCCGCACCTCTGGTGGGTGATTGCGTATGCCGCTGTGGTGTTTACGCTTGCGATAATCGTGTTCCGGAAAAAGATGCACCGGGACAACATTTAGTAAGAGAACGGCAAACGGCGCGGGTGACCGCGCCGTTTAAGCAGCTCTTCTTTTCTAAAAGAAAAGAAGTAAAAGATTCTTCTCACTAAAGTGGGGTTTCCAAAGGGGCGAACGCCCCTTTGGCCGTTCCCGTCACTTTTTTTGCGCGCAGTAGTACGCAATTCCGTCGCTCATAAGCTTTGCGGTGCCTTCGCCGAACTGGTCGATGTTCTTTTTGAACCGCTCGTCGGCAAAATACATCTGTCCGAGCCCTGCAAGGATTTCATCCGTGCAGACATAGTAGCTTTCCGTAATCAGCGCTTGCCACT
>JBDKTD010000162.1:0-15593 GCA_039680365.1 Clostridiaceae bacterium | reverse complement strand
CGCCGCGTGGGATTTGTTGAACGCGTAGGAAGCAAAGTCCATCATCTCGTCGAAGATGCGGTTGGCAACCTGCTCCGGCACGCCGTTTTTCACCGCGCCGACCACGCCTTTGGTGCCGTGAACAAAGTATTCCCGCTCCTGCGCCATGACGTCGTGCTTCTTTTTGGACATGGCGCGGCGCACAAGGTCGCTCCTGCCGTAGGAGTAACCCGCCAGCGCGCGGACGATTTCCATAACCTGCTCCTGATACACCATGCAGCCGTAGGTCGTGCCCAGAATGGGTTCGAGCAGCGGGTGCGCATAGACAACGCTCGCGGGGTCGTGCTTGCCTTTAACGTAGCGCGGAATCTGCTCCATGGGGCCGGGGCGGTAGAGGGAGATGCCCGCGATCAAATCTTCAAAACAGTCTGGCTTGAGCTGGCCAAGGAACTGCCGCATGCCGCCGGATTCCAACTGGAACACCCCGTCCGTATCTCCGGAGGCGATCATATGGTAAACCGCCGGGTCGGTGAACGGCAGACGCTCGAGATCGGGCACCGGCTTTCCGCCCTCGCCGATAAAGCTCAGCGTGTCGCGAATCACCGTGAGCGTCCGTAAGCCCAGAAAGTCCATCTTGAGCAGGCCAAGCTCTTCCAGCGTGGTCATTGTAAACTGTGTGGTGACAACGGAATCGTTGAGCTGCAGCGGCACGACGTCCGTAATCGGCACGCTGGAAATCACGACGCCTGCCGCGTGGGTCGAACTGTGGCGGGGAAGGCCTTCCAGCTTGAGCGAAAGGTCGATAATCTTCTTGGTCGCCTCGTCGCTCTCGTAACTCGCTTTGAGTTCGGGTGAAATGGAGAGCGCGCGCTCCAGCGTCATGTTCAGCTCTGCGGGAACCATTTTGGAGAGGCGGTCCACGTCCGCATACGGCACGCGGAGCACGCGGCCAACGTCGCGTATGACCGCGCGCGCGGCCATGGTGCCAAACGTGATGATCTGGCTGACGTGGCCATCACCGTACTTTGCGGCAACGTAGTCGATAACTTCCTGCCTGCGCTCGTAGCAGAAGTCGATATCGAAGTCCGGCATGCTGATACGCTCGGGGTTAAGAAAGCGCTCGAACAGCAGGTTGTACTTGAGCGGGTCAACGTCGGTAATATCGAGGCAGTACGCAACAAAGCTGCCCGCGCCGCTGCCGCGGCCGGGGCCGACCATGATGCCGCGCATCTTGGCAAAGTGGATGAAGTCCCAAACGATGAGAAAGTAGTCCACAAACCCCATCTGCTCGATCACGCCCAGCTCGTATTCGAGCCGTTCACGGACGGAATCGTCCGCCTGCGGAAGTTTCTTCTTTAACCCATCGTCGGTCAATTTACGGAGATACGCTGCGTTCGGCATTTCGTCCGGCGCGGTGAACTCGGGGAGCCTGCGTTTACCGAACTCGATTTCCAGATTGCATTTTTCAACGATCTCCGCCGTGGTTTCCAGCGCTTCCGCATCGTCCGGCAGAGCGCGGAGCATCTCTTCGGCGGACTTTAGGTAGAACTGCTCGCCTTCCATGCGCATGCGGTCGGGTTCGTCCACGAACCGCTGGGTCTGGATGCAGAGCAGCACGTCCTGCGCTTCCGCGTCGTCCGGGGAAACATAGTGCACGTCGTTGGTGGCGACGCACTTTGCGCCGATATCGCGCGCAATCTGCCGTAATCCCGGCAGAATCTGCAGTTGTTCCGGTATGCCGTGGTTCTGCAGTTCGATATAAAAGTCCTCGCCGAACATACCCTGCAGGCGTTTGGCATAGGCGAGCGCGTCGTCGTAGCGCCCGGCCAGCAGCGCCTGCGGAATATCGCCCGCAAGGCACGCCGAAAGGCAGACCAAGCCTTCCGCGTGCTGACTCAGCAGGTCATAATCGATACGCGGTTTATAGTAGAACCCGCGTAAGAAAGCCTCGCTCGAAAGGAACATCAGGTTTTGATAGCCCGTTTCGTTTTTACAGAGCAGAATCAAGTGCGCGTATTCGCGGTCCTGCGTGCCTTCACGGTCGGTCATCGAACGCGGGGCGACGTAAGTTTCCATGCCGATAACCGGCTTGACACCTTCCTTCTTGCAGGCCTTATAAAAATCGATCACGCCGTACATCACACCGTGATCGGTAATCGCCAGCGCGGTCTGACCTGCGGACTTGGCGCGGCGGATCAGGTCGGGAATGCGCGCCGCTCCGTCGAGCAGACTGTATTGGGTATGAACGTGCAGATGCGTAAACTCAGCCATGCTGTATCTCCCTTGCGATGCGGATGAGCCGCTCCAAACGGTGGTTCATGCCGCTTTTGCCGATTTCCGCTATCTCCGCCAACTCCTGCAGCGTCGCTTCCGGATGGTTCATTCTAAGCGTCGCGGCTTCAAAGAGCGGCGCGGGCAGGCGGCTGAGCCCCATGCGCTCCTCAATGATTTCAATGGCTTTGCGCTGGAGCGCGGAGGCGTAGACGGGTTTGCCGATGTTCGCCGTGTCGCAGTTGTTCGTGCGGTTGACGTAGTTGCGAAAGTCCCGTTCGGCGCGGACGTTTTCAAACGCGAGCGCGGGGGCGTTTGCGCCAACGAGGGCTAAAAACCCGGCGACGTCATCGCCCTTGAGGTAGACGACGGTGCGGTCTTTGCGCTGTATAATTTTGGCTTCCGGCCCGCCGGAGCAGATGAGCGACGCGATCTGTTTTGCAAGTTCTTCGTTTCTTGCAACGATTTCCAGATGATACCCGCGGTAGGGGTTAGCGCAGGAGCCGCTGCCGAGAAACGCGCCCCTGAGGAACGCGCGCTGCTGCTCCTGACTGGCAAGCAGCGCTTCCGGCGCGGCAACGCCCATGCGGAAACCGTCCGCTCCGCTCACAAGAAGGCCGGTATCGAAGAGCAGGCGCTGCGCCTGATCGCCGAGCAGGGTCACCACGGTGAGCGGGCGGCGCTGTTTGCGCTCGCTGAGTTCGATGGTGGGTTCCAGCTCGTAGAGTGAGCTCGCAAGAGCAAGAATCTGCTTGCCGACCGCGAGCGATTCCGTGGCGTACGTAACGCCCCGGCCACGGCCAACGTAAAGCGCGCCGCAGGTCAGCGTCAGCCCGGAGAGCTGCGAAAGGCGCGCGCCGCGCGTGCGGATTTTGATTTTTGCAAGGTCTTCCTTGGCCCGGCTGGAAAAGGACATCAATCAACACTCCGTTGTCTTTGTATAAGATTCCTTCTACTATTATAATAAGAAAGCCCGAACGAAAGATAGCAAAAAATCAAAAAACAGATTTTTGCTGCAATTCGCTCGAACGATCAACGGGATAAAAGTGAACAGCGTTCGATACACGCTCGCCAGAATTACAGGTATAAAAAAAGAAAAACTCCTGTTTGTCAGGAGTTTTCGAACCGCTCCTTGATATCCGCGGCTTCACATCCCAAATCCCGGTGATACACCCGAACGTTCATGCCCCGCTTGGTAAAGCGCTTTGCCATCTCCTCCGCCGCGGCAACCGAACGGTGACGCCCGCCCGTGCAGCCGAAGCAGACGCGCAAAATGTGCTTATCCTGCTCGATATAGAGCGGAATCATCTGCGCGAGCATGCTTTCAATGCCGTTGAAGAACTCCGGTACGAGCTTTTGCGAAAGCACATATTCCTGCACCGGCGCGTCCATGCCGGAAAGCGCGCGAAGCTCGTCTATATAAAACGGGTTCGGCATAAAACGCATGTCGAGCACGAAATCCGCGTCCACCGGCACGCCGCGCTTATAGCCGAAACTGCAGAACAGAAGCGTAAAGATTTTACTTTCAAATTCCGGCAGCACCTTGGCGATCATTGCGGAGAAATCCTTGGGCTTTATATCGCTGGTGTCTAAAATATAGTTGGCGCGGTTTCGCAGCGGCTGTAAAAACACACGTTCGCGCTTAACGCCGGTGTTCGCGTCCCCGGATTCGCCCAGCGGATGGCGGCGGCGGACTTCGTTATAGCGCTTTTTAAGCACATCGTCCCGCGCGTCGAGAAACAGAATTTCGAACGGCGCGCCGAGGGAGTCGAACGCGTCGGAAATGGAGCTGGAACTGCGGGAAAGCAGGCTCTCGCGGCTGTCTATCGTGACCGCCGCCTTTTGAATGGGCGGGTCGGCCTTGCTGCAGAGCGTAACGAACTCCTTGAGCATGGAGGAGGGGAGATTGTCCACGCAAAAATAGCCCTGCTCCTCCAAACAGCGGAGAGCGAGGGACTTTCCCGCTCCGGAAAGGCCGGTAACGATCAGTAAGTACATATGAAAAACCTTCTATCTTGCCTGAACAGGAAAATTCAGTATTGAGCGGGCGGGAGATTACAGCTCGGAGAGCAGCTTGACTTCGCGCTCCAGCCGGACGCCGGAATCGTCGAACACGCGCTGCTGGATGATTGCAATCAGCTCCAGCACGTCGCGTTCGGTCGCGTTGCCGGTGTTGACGATAAACCCCGCGTGCAGCGGGCTGACCTGCGCGCCGCCTACGGAGAACCCCTTGAGCCCGCAGCCTTCGATGAGCGCGCCCGCAAACCGCCCGTTCGGGCGCTTGAATACGCTGCCCGCGCTGGGGTAACTGAGCGGCTGCTTTTCCTTGCGCTGGCGCGTGGTTTCCAGCAGACGCTGCTTGGCCTGCCCGTCGTCGTGCTCCAGCTGAAACGTAGCCGAAAGGACGATCACGCCCGGCGCGGAATACTTGCTTTCGCGGTAGCCGAAGTCGGTCCTTTTTGTGTCAACGTCCAGCACGCGTCCGTTTTTGAGGATGCGTACGCTCTTGATGATATGCCGAATCTCCGAGCCGTATGCGCCAGCGTTCATGGCAACCGCGCCGCCAACCGTGCCCGGTATGCCGGAGAGGGTTTCCATGCCCATAAGTCCGTTGGCAACCGAGTCCCGCGCAACAACCGAAAGCGCGGTTCCCGCCGGGCTGGTCACGGTGGTATCCACAAACAGCGGGGTGGTCATCGGCGTGTCGATGCGGATGACGACGCCGGGGTAGCCCGCGTCCGGCGCGAGCACGTTGGTGCCGTTGCCCAGAACGCAGTATGGACAGCCGAACTGGCTGCAGGCCTGAATGGCACGGCGAATATCTTCCGCGCTTCGCGGGCGCAGCACCATGGCCGCGGGCCCGCCGATACGGAAGCTCGTGAGGGTGGAAAGCGGAATATTGCATTTTACGTTCAGCCCCTTGATGGCGGCATAAACGCGGTCGAGCATATTCTCCATATTTGCTATCATAACAAATTAGACATATTTTAACAACGGATTCGAATGCAAAAATCGGGTTTCGGACGAAATTTTATAAATTTATTCGTTCATTTATGCAAATATGAACAAATTTCGATTCTGTGTTTAGTCAAGCAGAGCGGACGCGTATGCGCTGACAAGCGCTTCCAGCGACGTCTTTGCGTTCGCGGCGCTGGGTGAGGGGAGCGCCGTGCAGGGGAGCTTTGTTATCGGCTCGACGAGCGCGCGATAGAGCCGCGCGCTGGCGGAACCCGTGCAGAGCACGCGGGCGATTCGGGTTTTTCGAATCAGCGCGGGAATATCGTTGGCGACGGGGTTTTTGATGCTGGCGTCGCTGGCGCCTACGATTTCGCAACTTTTCAGCACATCCCAGAGCGCGAGGCGGTGATCCAGCAGAAGCGCGGTTTTCCCCGCAATTGTTTTGGGCGGTTCCACACCGTAGACCCGCGCAAGAACCGGCCAGAACCGGTTCTGCGGGTGCGCGTAATAAAAGGCGGCCTCTCGCGATTTGGGCGAAGGCATTGTGCCGAGAATGAGGATCTCGCTCTCCGGCGAGAACACCGGAGGGATATTATGAATTACCGTTTCCATAGCGTTAGCCTACTCCGTTTACCGAAAAGGGTCAATCAAATCGCACCAGAGCCGCCGTGCTGACGAAAATATAATATATAAAATTCAAATCCACCGACTGCAATTGATTCATCGAACCCGTTCTGTTAAGATGATCGCATGAGTACTGTCAAGCGTTTTCTCGCCTACTATAAACCGCATATCGGATTGTTGGTGCTCGACTTAAGCTGCGCGTTCACCGTTGCCGCAATAGACGTAGCCTACCCGCTGCTCACGCAGTATATCCTGCGTACGCTTTTGCCGCAAATGGCGATCAACTCAGCGATGGTAAAGGTGTTTGTTGTGTTGCTGCTGGGCGCGCTTTTTGCCTATGTCGTGCGTGCGCTGCTGCTGTACGTGATCAACTATTGGGGGCACCGCCTGGGCATCCTGATGGAAGCGGATATTCGAAAGGACATCTTTTCGCATATTCAGGAACTTTCGTTCAGCTTTTTCGACAAAGTGCGCACCGGCAAACTCATGAGCCGTATGACGACGGACTTATTCGATATCACCGAACTTGCGCACCACGGCCCCGAGGACGTATTGATTTCGATTACAACGCTCATTGGAGCGTTTATCGCAATGGCGATGCTCGAGTGGCGGCTTGCGCTTGCGCTTCTTTGCATCGTGCCCGTCGGCGTATTTTACGTGATGCGGATCCGCATCAAAATGCGCAAAGCGTCGCTGACGGTCAAGGAGCGCGTTGCCGAAATCAACGCCGATATCGAGTCCTCCATCTCCGGCGCGCGCGTTGCCAAAGCTTTTACCAACGAGGAACACGAACTGAAAAAGTTCGACAAAGGCAACAAGAGCTTTGTGCACGCCAAGGATCGCTTCTATATGTATATGGCGTTCTTCAACAGCGGCATGGAGTTCTTTATCGGCCTGTTCAACCTCGTCGTGCTCGGCATAGGCGGGTATTTGATCTACAAGAGCAGCCTCGATCCCATTCTGCTCGTTACCTTTACACTCTATGTCGCAACGTTCGTTCAGCCGCTCAAGCGGCTGGCGAGCTTTACGGAGCTGTATATCCTCGGCATGGCGGGCTTTTCACGCTTCTGCGAGATTATGGATATCGAACCGGATATCAAGGATCGTCTGAATGCAAAGCCGCTGACCAATGTGAAAGGCGATATCTGCTTTACTGACGTTTCGTTTGCCTACGAAAGCGGAAGGAGCGTGCTTTCGCACGTCAATCTGGATATTCCCGCGGGCAAGACCCTTGCGCTGGTCGGCCCATCCGGCGGCGGTAAAACAACGCTCTGCCATTTGATTCCGCGCTTCTACGAGCTCCGCAGCGGGTCGATTACCATTGACGGGACGGACATTCGGGACGTCACCTTACAGTCGCTGAGGCAGAACGTCGGCATCGTGCAGCAGGACGTATTCCTCTTTGCCAGCAGCGTGCTCGAAAACATCCGCTACGGGCGCATCGACGCGACCGACGCGGAGGTGGTGGAAGCGGCAAAGCGCGCGCATATACACGACGAGATTCTGCTCTTTCCCAACGGCTACGAAACCGAGGTGGGCGAGCGCGGCATCATGCTCTCCGGCGGACAGAAACAGCGTGTCTCCATTGCGCGGCTGTTCTTGAAGAACCCCCGCGTTCTGATACTGGACGAAGCAACCAGCGCGCTGGACACGATGACCGAACATGTGATTCAGCACGCGTTTGAGGAGCTTTCCGAAGGGCGCACCACGCTGGTGATTGCGCACCGGCTTTCCACGGTTAAGAATGCGGACGAAATCGTCGTTCTGGACGAGCAGGGCGTTCGCGAACGCGGAACGCATGAGGAACTGCTGAATCAGGGCGACCTGTACGCGCAGCTGTACCACGCGACGATGATCGAATAAACCGAAACGGCTTCGGCGGGGCAGAAGTTGATTTGAGCATAGAGAGGGGCGAGTGGAATGAAGATTAAAAAACGTACGCTGGCCGTACTCCTTGTCATTCTGCTCGTGCTCGCCGCGCTCTGGTTTTTGCGCGGGCAGACCACGGACGAACACACGCCGCTTTCCCCGCAGGCGACAAGCTCGCTGGTCGAACTCGACGGGGAGGACAGCTTCGCTTCTCCGGCGCAGCAAACCGAGGCGCTTCCGGAACAAACCGCCGGTGCGGACGAAACTGCCCCGGACGAATCCGGCGCGTACACGACAAAGGACGACATCGCCGCGTACCTGATTGCCTACGAGAAACTGCCGCAGAACTTTATTACCAAATCCGAAGCGCGTGCCCTCGGCTGGAGCGGCGGCGGCCTGGACGACTATGCCTACGGCAAGTGCATCGGCGGGGACGAATTCGGCAACAACGAAGGGCTGCTGCCGGATAAAGCCGGACGGACATATTATGAATGCGACGTGGATACCCTGCATCAGGACGAACGCGGCGCGAAGCGAATCGTCTTTTCCAGCGACGGGCTGATCTATTATACGGAAGATCATTATGAAACGTTTACGCAGCTGTACCCGGCGCCGTAACGGGAAGGGGAGAGGGATGCGCTCTAAGAAGAAACGACTGATCGTGCTCAACGGCAAGCGCATGGATACGCGCGAACATGCGCACAGCCACCTTGCGCGCCAATTCCGCTTGCCGAGTTGGTACGGGAGGAACCTGGACGCGCTCTGCGACTGCCTTGGGGAGATCAACGCTCCTACCGTGATTCTGCTGCGGAACGCAAGGATGATGAAGCAATCCCTCGGCGACTATGGCGGAAAGCTCGTTTCCGTCCTCTCCGCTATGACGGGGGAGAATACGAACCTGTCTCTGGTCATCCACCAGACGTATTTCCGGTAACGATCCATTGCCGGGCGAGTAAAAGCGAATCGTATGCCAAAAGCCGGGGTTGACGCTCCGTCTTTTTTTATTTCTCTTTGCAAAGAAAATATATTATTTTTACCGATTGGCGGTAGCATTTGTTTTATGTATACTGTATTTGGTGAAGATTGGCATACATTCTTTATTTAACAAACGAATTTGCACTCTCGAATCAGTAAAGCAGGTTCCCGCCGGGAGGCGGCAAGCCCGGATGAAATCCGGAATCACAGTCCCGCCGGGAGGCGGCATCTTTTGAAACGAGGAAAACCAGTATGCTGCGGCTGCAAAAATACCTTGCGGAGGCGGGCGTCGCTTCCAGGCGCGGAGGCGAAGAACTCATTGCCGCTGGGCGCGTCAGCGTCAACGGCGCGGTGGCGCAGATCGGTATGAGCGTCGATCCCGAGCGCGACACGGTTACGCTGGACGGCAAGCCCGTTGGCAAAAAGGAAGAGATCATCACGGTTGCGCTCTACAAGCCCAAGGGTGTTGTGAGCACGTCCGAAGACCCGGAAGGCCGAAAGACCGTGCAGGAATATGTGCGCGGTATCCACGCGCGGCTCTATAACGTAGGCAGGCTCGACCTCAACTCGGAAGGCCTGCTGCTGATGACAAACGACGGCGAACTGGCCTACCGCATGACGCACCCCAAGTTCGCGGTGGAAAAGACCTATTACGCCATCTGCGACGGAAAGCTCACCGCTTCCGAAATCGCGCTTCTGGTCAACGGCGTACAGCTCGAAGACGGAAAAACTGCTCCCGCAAAGGTTGAGCATGTCCGCCCGACGAATACGGGGGATACGTCCTTTTCGATTACGATTCACGAAGGCAGAAACCGCCAGATCCGGCGGATGCTGGAAGCGGTCGGCCACCGCACCCTGCGCCTCAAGCGCGAGCGGTTTGGGCCGATTACGATTGGGCAGATGAAGCCGGGCGAAGTACGCCAGCTCACCGAGCGGGAAGTGGCGGCTTTAAAGAAGGATCTCGGGCTTTTGCCGCATGACTAACCGGCTGAAAAGAGAAAAGAGTTTGAGTTTTCACCAAGGGACTTGACACTCGTAAAAAACAGTAAAAAATTTTTAAAGTCCAGGCAGGAACGGCAGGTAACTTGCCGAATATATAGAACATGGGATAGGATGATACTACATCTGCCCCTGTTGATGCATTAATTCTCTGGAGGTAAAAATATGGACTTTTCACAACTGGCCTTGTTGGTCGGCGGGGTAATCGGCGTTGCACTCGTTGCTTCCGTCCTCGGCTCCAACGCAATTCAAAAGGACATTCTTGCCGAACTCCGCGCGGGCAAGGACTTCCCCTCCGCGCACGGGCAGGCGGAGCCGCACCACGCACCCCTTCCGGCTCTGGATGCGCCAATCCCCAACCGCAATGAAGTTCTTGCCATCGCCGCGCCCTGCATCGCGGAAGTGATGGGTAAGGATGTTTCCGGCCTCAGAATCGTCTCCATCAAGCGCGTCGGCTGAGACGCGTTCAACACAGCGCTTAACAAGAACAAAAAATTTCACATACAGGAAAATATCGGAGGTATTTATGCGTAATTTCTTAGTGAACATCAACGGAACCAGCTATGAAGTCAGCGTCGAAGAAATCGACGGAACAGCCGCACCCGCACCCGTAGCAGCGCCCAAGCCCGTTGCCGCGCCCGCAGCACCCAAAGCCGCAGCCGCGCCCGCAGCGCCCAAGCCCGCCGCGTCCGCAAATGGAACCAAGGTTCTCTGCCCGATGCCCGGCACGATCGTTGGCGTCAGCGTTCAGGAAGGCGACGCGGTCAAAGCCGGCCAGCCGATCTTCTCGCTGGAAGCAATGAAGATGGAGAGCGATATCGCGGCCCCCGTCGACGGCGTTGTTCGCGGTATTGCCGTCCGTAAAGGCGACGCTACCGAAGCCGGCAGCCTGCTTTGCTCCATCGAGTAAGGCGGAACGTCAAAGCAATTGCAATATCCGGCCGTTGACGGCTCCGCCGCGCGTATGCGCGCAAAGCCTTCGCCAGCCGGGACAGTTTGACGATATCTACCGTGACGACGCACGCGCCGCTGTATTTTGCGACGCGCCGCGAAAAGGAGAAAAAGCATGAGTAAACTCTTTATTACCGATACCATCCTCCGCGATGCGCATCAGTCCCAGGCTGCGACGCGCATGCGCATTGAGGACATGCTTCCGGCCTGCGAAGTGCTCGATTCCATCGGGTACTGGTCACTGGAAGTCTGGGGCGGCGCTACGTTTGACGCGTGCCTTCGCTTCCTCAACGAGGATCCTTGGGACCGCCTGAGAAAGCTCCGCAAAGCCCTGCCCAACACCACGCTGCAGATGCTCTTCCGCGGCCAGAACATCTTGGGCTACAAACACTATGCCGACGACGTGGTCGAACAGTTCTGCAAAAAGGCGATTGAAAACGGCATCGACGTCATCCGCATCTTTGACGCGCTCAACGACGTCCGCAACCTTGAAGCCGCGATTCACTTTACAAAGAAGTACGGCGGAATCTGTGAACCGGCCATCAGCTATACGGTCTCTCCCGTGCACAACGAGGACTATTTCGTGGCTCTGGCCAAGGAACTCGTCCAGATGGGCGCGGATACGATCTGCATCAAGGACATGGCGAACCTCCTTCTGCCGTACGACGCATTCCAGCTCGTGACGCGCCTGAAGAAAGAGATCAGCGTTCCGATCCACCTGCATACCCACAACACCACCGGCACGGGCGACATGGTTTACCTCATGGCCGCGCAGGCGGGCGTGGATATTGTGGACACCGCGCTCTCTCCCTTTGGCAACGGCACTTCGCAGCCCGCGACCGAACCGCTGGTTGCAACCCTTGCCGGAACCGAGCGGGATACCGGGCTCGACCTTCGCAAGCTCTCGGACGCGGCAACGTTCTTCCGCCCCATCAAGGATCGTATGCTGGCGGACGGCACGGTTTCCGTTACGGCGCTCGGCGTGGACACGAACACGCTCCTGTATCAGGTTCCCGGCGGCATGCTCTCTAACCTGATCTCCCAGCTCAAGGAAGCGGGCAAGAGCGACCGGTATTACGCCGTGCTGTAAGAAGTTCCGCGCGTTCGCAAGGACTTTGGCTACCCGCCGCTGGTCACGCCGACCAGCCAGATCGTTGGCACGCAGGCCGTGCTGAACATCATCAACGGCGAGCGATATAAGGTATTCACCAATGAATCCAAGGCGCTGCTGCGCGGCGAATACGGCATGCTGCCCGGCCCCGTTAACGAGGAAGTCCGCAAAAAGGCCATCGGCGATGAAACGGTCATCACCTGCCGCCCGGCGGATCTGCTCAAACCGGAGCTGGAAAGCTACCGCGAAGAGATCAAGGATCATATCCGTCAGGATGAGGACGTTCTGAGCTACGCGCTGTTCCCGCAGGTTGCGCTCAAGTTCTTTGAAGCGCGCGAAGCGGCGGAGCGCAAAGCCACCGAACCCGCGCCCGCGCTCAAGCAGGAAGCGGCGCAGGATTCCGGCGTACGTACCCTCTACGTTGAGGATCTGGGGGTGTAAATGCGACATTTGCCGAACATACTTTCCGGTTTACGGATCATATTGGTCGGCGTGTTCGTCTGGCTCTTCCGGGCAGGCAGTTATTTGCCTGCCCTTTCCGTATTCGTATTCGCGTTTTTTACGGATGTGCTGGATGGTCAGCTTGCGCGCGCAAACGGCTGGGTGACAAACCTTGGCAAGCTCCTCGACCCGCTGGCGGATAAACTCATGACGCTTGCGGCGCTGGTTTGCATTTACATGGGGAAGCACAGGCCGGTTTACCTGATTCTGTTTATACTCATGGCCGCAAAAGAGGCGCTCATGGTAGCGGGCGGCGTCTTTATGGCGCGGCGGAGCGTCGTCGCCATGGCGGACTGGCCTGGCAAAATCTCCACGGGGCTGTTCGCGGTGGGGGTCATGCTCTCGCTGCTGTCGTTCCTTTCGCTGAAAGTCGAACCCGTTAACCTCTACGTGCTGGGAGCAGCGGTGGCGGTTTCGTACTTTGCGCTGATCTTTTACGCTTCGACGCAGCTGCCAAAAGCGTTTGGGAAAAAGAAAGAGGCTTCGGCCGGAGCGACGGACAAGCAGGGCGAAAAATAACGTCCTGCGGCTGACGGTGCGCCGGGAGGCGCGAAAATGTTCTTGCATTCGCGGTTTATGAATGCTATACTGCCAATGTTGGATGTTTGAACTGGAAGCGGAGAGTGGGCAAAACCCACTCTTTCGTTTTGAAGGGTCCTTTTTAGCGCTCTTTCCAGGCGGAAGAGCGCTCCTGTGCCGCTTTTTTACGGCGCAGGGATACGATTTTTTACCGGAGGCGTTTTATTTGAAGACGACACAGCGCGTCGAAGAGCTGGTCAAAGGCACCATTGCGGAACTTGGCTTTGAGCTCTGCGACGTGGAGTACCAAAAGGAATACGGCAGCTGGGTGCTGACGCTGTATATCGACCGCGCGGAAGGCGTTACCATTGACGACTGCGAGCGGGTGAGCAGGGCCGTCGATCCCGTCCTCGACGAGGCGGATCCAATCGAGCAGGCGTATTACCTCTCCGTTTCGTCGCTTGGGCTGGATCACCCGCTGAAAAAGGACGCGGACTATACCCGCAACCTCGGCAAGCGAATCGAGATCAAGCTCTTTGCGCCGCTGAACGGCAAAAAGGAGTTCGTGGGTGAGCTGGTTTCGTTTACGGACGAGCTTGTGACCGTACTTATTGAAAACAAGGAACTGGTTTTCGAGCGCAAAAGCATCGCGCTGGCGCGTCCGGAACTGGTTTTTTAGCGCGAAGAAAACAGGTTTGCTGCGCCGCCGCCATCGCTCGATTCCGGCGCGCAAGAACGATTAACGTTTGATTCGAAAACGGGAATCTTTTGAAGGAGTAGAAAAGATGAACACAGAGTTTGTCGAAGCACTGAACGCCCTTGAAAAGGAGCGCGGCATCAGCAAGGAAATCTTGATTATGGCAATCGAGGCGGCGCTTACGTCCGCCTATAAGCGCAACTATGGTTCGACGGCGAACGTGCGCGCGGAGGTTGACCCAACGACCGGCGAATTCCGCATCTACGCTTCCAAAACGGTTGTGGAGACGGTGGAAAACCCGCTCAACGAGATTTTGCTTGCCGACGCAAAGCGCGTCAACATGCTCTACGAGGTGGGCGACGTGCTCGAGGAGGAAGTCAAAGCCAAGGAGTTTTCGCGCATTGCCGCGCAGACGGCCAAGCAGGTCGTCGTGCAGCGCATCCGCGAGGCAGAACGCGGCGTGATTTACGAAGAGTACGTGGAAAAGGAAAACGAAGTGCTCACCGCAATCGTCCAGCGCGTGGAAAAAGGCAACGTCTATGTCGAACTCGGCAAGACCGACGGTATCCTCACGCCCAACGAGATGATTCCCGGCGAAACCTACGAAAACAACGACCGCCTCAAGGTCTACGTTCTCGAAGTGCGCAAGGACAGCAAGGGCCCGCAGGTTCTGGTTTCCCGTACGCACCCTGGCCTCGTAAAGCGGCTCTTCGAGCTGGAAGTGCCGGAGATTCAGACGGGGGTTGTTCAGATCAAGTCCATCGCGCGCGAAGCGGGCTTTCGCACCAAGGTCGCCGTGCATTCCAACGACATGCAGGTGGACGCGGTCGGCGCTTGCGTCGGCCAGCGCGGCGCGCGCGTAGAGCGCATCGTTGGCGAACTGCACAACGAAAAGATCGATATCATCGAGTGGGATTCCGACTCGGCGGTATATATTGCAAAAGCCCTGAGCCCGGCCAAGGTGCTCATGGTGTACATCAACGAGGAAGAAAAAGCGGCAAAGGTCGTCGTGCCGGATACGCAGCTTTCGCTTGCCATCGGCAAGGAAGGCCAGAACGCGCGGCTTGCCGCCAAGCTGACCGGCTGGAAGATCGACATCAAGAGCCAGACGCAGGCCGAGCAGGTGATGGACTCGATTTACGAAGAGGACTATCCCGCCGACGAGGCCGAAAGCGAGGAGTAAGCCTTGGCAAAGAAGATTCCCATGCGCATGTGCGTTTCCTGCCGGGAAATGCGGCCGAAGAAGGAGCTCACGCGCGTCGTGCGGACGCCCGAGGGAGCGGTGGTTATCGATCCTACCGGGCGCGCAAACGGGCGCGGCGCCTATCTCTGCCTCAAGACCGCATGCCTCGACAAGGCCGTCAAGTCCCGCGCGCTGGAACGCGCGCTGGAAACGAAGATTGAACCCGAGGTGTATGAAACGCTCAGAAAGGACTGTCTGAATGCCGCAGCCGAACAAACTGACTAGCGCAATCGGCTTTGCAATGAAGGCGGGAAAGCTCGTTTCCGGCGATTTCTCGGTCGAGAAGCTCGCTCGTTCGGGCAAGGCGCGTCTTTTGCTGCTGGACGAAGCCGCTTCAGGCAACACAAAGGAAAAGTACAGCGCGCTCAGCGTCTCAAAAAGCGTTGAACTCATCGAAATTTGCGAGTTGGGCAGCTGGATCGGAAAACCCGGACGCATGGTTGCGGCGGTGACCGACGAGAATTTTACAACAATGATCAAACGCGCCAATGCGGAAGCCAAATCCGCGGCAGGCGAATAACGCGGGGGTAACGACAGAAATGGCAAAAACAAATTTTCTGGAATCGGCAAACGGAATGCAAAAGGGTGCTTCGGACATTCTGGAGCGTCTTACACTGACGCAGTCCGCCGTGGGCGAGTTGCTGGTTTCGGTGCGGCATTCCGAAAGTGAATTGCTGGAAAAGGAAGAGCAGTCGCGCAAAGCGCGCGAAGAGCGCGAGCGCATGGAGCGTCTGCGCGAAATGCTGGATTCCGACCAGGATTTGGCCGTTCACGCCGGCGGAAGGGATGACGACGAGGCGGAAACCCCCGTAAAGAAGCCTGCCGCAAGCAAGCGTAAGGCGGATGCGGAACAGGCGGAAGCACAGCCGGCAGAAACCGGCAAGGCTGAGCCGAAG
>JBDKTD010000349.1:0-7811 GCA_039680365.1 Clostridiaceae bacterium | reverse complement strand
GTGGCGGGCTTTTTTCTTTTACTCATCTTCAGTCTGCGCAGACCCATCGGCACGTTTCTTTATGCTACGTTCTCCATCAAGGTGGTGCAGAGCTGGCTTGGCTGTATCCTGGCCGCGAGCGTGATTGCGCTGCCGCTGATGTACCGCAACGCGCGCGCCGCGTTCGAGCAGGTGGATATCGAGCTCATTTACGCCGCGCGGACGCTTGGCATGTCTGAGCGAAAGATCTTCTGGCGCGTGGCGTTGCCTTCCGCGGGGCCGGGCGTGGTCAGCGGAACGATACTGACGTTTGCGCGCGCCCTTGGCGAACACGGAGCCACCAGCATGCTGGCGGGCAACATCGCAGGCAAAACGGGAACGATCTCCCAGCGCATCGCCATGGTGATTCAAAATGGCGACTATCTCACCGCGGGCGTTTGGGTCATGGTGATCTTGATCATTTCATTTGCCATCGTCGCGGCGATGAACCTGTTTGCGGACGCGAAACTCAAGAACGTTAAAAAATGGTAGACAGTTAACCTAAGCAAAACATTGATTAAGAGGAACAATCAACCCGATGGCACTGGAAGTATCGATTCTGAAAAAACTGGAAGGCTTTACGCTGGACGTGTCGTTTACCGCCGAACCGGGCGTAACGGCGCTGCTCGGCGCTTCCGGCAGCGGTAAAAGCATGACGCTTAGATGCATCGCGGGTGTGGAAAAGCCGGATGCGGGGAGAATCGCCCTCGACGGCAGGATATTATACGATTCAGGCCGAAAGATCGACCTGCCGCCGCAAACCCGGCGCGTGGGGTATCTGTTTCAGCGGTACGCGCTGTTTCCCAACATGACGGTGCTGCAGAATATTGAAGCGGGGCTTTCGCTGGAGCATGAAAAAGCTATTCGCAGCCAGAAGCGGGAGAGTCTGATTCACCGCTTCCATCTCGAAGGGCTGGAGCGCCGCTATCCGCGTGAACTCTCCGGCGGGCAGATGCAGCGCGTAGCGCTCTGCCGCATGCTCGCGGGCGAGCCGGAAGCGATTTTGCTGGACGAGCCGTTCGCCGCGCTGGACAGTTTTTTGCGATGGCAGCTGGAACGCGAGGTAAAGAATACGCTTGCAGAGTTTAACGGCGTATCTCTTCTCGTTTCTCACGACCGGGGCGAGGTTTACCGCATGAGCGAACACGTCTGCGTTCTCGGCGGCGGAAAGAGCGAACAGGTCACCAGCACGCGCGCGCTCTTTGAGCACCCGCGCACCGTGCAGAGCGCGCTGATTTCCGGCTGCAAGAACGTCTCGAGCGCCGAGATGGCGGGGGATGAAACGGTCTTTGTTCCGGACTGGAACGCGCATCTGGCCTGCGAACCCGCCGAAGGTCGGCAAGTGACACACGCGGGAATTCGCGCGCACTACATTTTGCCTTGTGAAAACGACGCGGAAAACGCGCTGTTCTGTCGCGTGGAGGACGCCGCGGAGGACGTGTTTTCCTGCGTTTTAACGCTGCGCCCCAAAGGCGCGGCGGGAACGCTCCGCGTGGAGCTGGCAAAGGAAACGGCAAAACCGTTCCCCGTCGGCGCGGAAGCATTTTTCACGCTCCCCAAATCGGCAGTCATGCTGCTTTCGGAGAGAGAGTAACTCCTTTTTCTTGGGGACTCCGTCCCCACTCCCCTGTTCAGGGGCAAGCCCCTGAGAACCCCATCGTAACGTAGGGTTTCCAAAGGGACGAATGTCCCCTTGGCGCGAGTTCGAGGGTGGAACCCTCGGTAAAAAGCTTGAAATTTTTCTCCGGGAGGAAGAGTTATGTTTAAGGCGTCCATTATTACGGTGAGCGACAAAGGCTATGCTGGCGAGCGCGAGGATACCGCTGGCCCGCTGGCGGCCAGCATGCTCCGCGAAGCGGGGTACGACGTGCTGACCATCTCCATTGTGCCGGACGAGCGACCGCTCATCGAGGCGGAACTGCGCCGCCATGCGGACGAGCTGGGCGCGGCGCTGATTCTCACCACGGGCGGGACTGGCTTTTCCAAGCGCGACGTTACGCCGGAGGCAACCATCGCGGTCTGCGAGCGGCTCGTACCGGGCATACCGGAAGCGATGCGCGCCTACTGCCTGCCCATTACGAACCGCGCTATGCTCTCCCGAGCCGCGGCGGGCATCTACCGTGAAACGCTGATTGTCAACCTGCCGGGCAGCCCCAAGGCGGTCAAGGAAAATCTGGCTCCCGTATTGCCCGCGCTGGAGCACGGGCTGTGCATGCTGCTGGGCACAAAGAACGAATGCGCCAGCGAACCTAGAAAATAACGCGCAAAAAAAACGCGCCCCGATTGGGACGCGTTTTTCGTACTCTTGCTGTCAGACGCTCTGCGGAACGCCAACGTAAGTCGAGGAGTCGAACCCCAGGATGCAGTAGAAGATCACGCCCAGGAAGATCAGCCCTACGGCGAACCCGCCGCTGCGGTTGAAGGCTCTGGCAAGCTTGACCATCGTGATGATATAGATCACGAGGTTGGCGATCGGAATCAGCAGCAGCAGGAACATCCAGCCGCTGCCCCAGGTGATCTTGAAGAGCACGTACGCGTTGTAGAACGGGATAATCGCCGCCCAGCCGGGTTCGCCCGCCTTTTCGAAAATTTTCCACATTCCGATAACCGCCAGTACGGCAACCGCCAAACCGACAAAAGAACCGCCCGTCCCATACCACGGGAATATCCGGTCAAAATAATACTCCATAAATCATTCCCCCTGCACATTTGATAGTACAAATATAGCATGAAACAAACGTCGTGAAAAGATGGACATTCTGTCCATTTTTGAGCAAAAGAGGTGATTTCGCATCTCAATTCCGCAACAGGTGTTGATTAAAAACGAGAGAAGGCGTATTCTCTAGTCGAACACTTCAACTTGCATATAGGGAGGCAGATCATGTCGGAGAATTCGCTCAGCGCATTATCCATTTTGCGCAATCCACAGCTCACGCTCAAGTGGTACATTGTGCCGCTGCTGCTGGTCGTGATGTACATCTACACAAAAGAAGCGCATGAACAGAACTGGAACGTCATCCTCGGCGGCATCGCGCTCTGGGGGATGGATCTGTTCAACGAAATCTGGAACAGCATCGTTTTCCACGCGACCAACTTCGCGCCCGTCTGGGGCACGCCCATGGGGGTTGGCAACACGGCGCTGCTGCTCTTGATCGGCTACAACATCGAGATTTCGTTCATGTTCGCCATGATGGGCATTATGGCGTGCCTCTCACTGCCAAAGGATCCAAAGCAGAAGATACTCGGCATCAACAACCGCGTGTTCCTCGCCGTGGTGTATACGACGCTCGCGGTCGTCGTGGAGTGCTTCCTGAACTACTCCGGACTGCTGACATGGGAGTATCCGTGGTGGAGCATCAAGTGCCCGTATCTGATCTGGCTGATCGGCTACCTGCCGTTCTTTACGATGGCGTTTGTCGTGCACGACATGAAGAAGATGAAGAACAAGATTCTAGCGCTCGGTATCATCTTTGGCGTGGATATCGTCCTGCTGGTCGTCTTCGGCCTCATGGGCTGGATGTAAGGGGGTATAACAAAAGCTCCGCCTTTCGGCGGAGCTTTTTTGATTTGAAATAGAATGGGGCGCAGCCCCAATCCCCGCCAAAGGGTAAGCCCTTTGGAAACCCGACGCGCGGGGTTCTCCAAGGGGTTTACCCCTTGGGCAGGAGTTTGAGGGCAGCGCCCTCATGATTTAGAGGGTAATTCCGTAGAGCAGCATGGCGTTGGCGAAGGTCGCTTCGGCGGCCGCCTCGGCGGAGACGCCGCGCACGCTCGCCAGCATTTCCAGCGTCAGGTGCAGTAACCGGGGGTCGTTGCGGGTGCCCCGGTGCGGTTCCGGCGTCATATACGGGCAGTCCGTCTCGATTACGATTCGCTCCAGCGGGAGCTTCTCCGCAATGGCACGCTGCTTGACCGCGTTCTTGAACGTCAGCGCCCCGCCAAAGGCGATATAGTAGCCCATGTCGATATACCGCACCGCGTCCTCGTAACTGCCGGAGTAGCAGTGCAGAACACCCGTGAGCTTTCCGCAGCGCTCGGAAAGCAGCGCCATCACGTCCCCGTGCGCCTCGCGGTCGTGGATAACGACGGGCTTTTTGGCGGATATGGCGATATCCAGCTGAGAAGCAAACGCCTCCCGCTGCACTTCGCGCGGAGAGAAATCGTAGTGGTAGTCCAGCCCGATTTCGCCGACGGCGACGATCTTTTGCGTTTGCAGCGCGCGCTCGACGGCGAGAAGGTTCGCTTCCGTTGCGGAATCCGCCGAGTGCGGATGAATGCCAACGCTGCCGAACACGTGGTCATAGAGCATCACCAGCGCGGTGATCTTGGGTATGTCGCCCGCTTCCGTGCAGGCTTCCAGAAACCCCGCAACGCCGTGCTCCGGCAGGGCGGGGATGATTTCGTTGCGGTCGTGGTCAAACTGCGCGTCCAACAGGTGCGCGTGGGTATCGAATAGTTTCATGGTTCAATATTCCGTTTCTGGTTTGCTGTGTTTTTACGCTTGTCGCGCGGGAGTCGGCTGTTAAGCCTGCGTCAAATCCAAATCCATCAGGATTTCGTCGTAGTACGTCCCGCGGACGTTGATGCGCCCCTTATGCCGTCCGACCTCGACAAAACCGAAGCGATTGTAGAGCGAAATGGCGCGCTCGTTGCCTTCCCGCACCTCAAGCGAGAGTGCGCTAAGAACGCCGGTGCTCTTGGCAAAGTCGATCATTTCCCGCATGGCGATGCTGCCGATGCCGAGGCGCCAGTAATCGCGCTTAATCGAGATGGCGACGCCGCCGACATGCGAAATACGCTTTCGCGCCGCCGCGCGCACGTCGCAAACGAGCACGATTTCGCCGTCGATGGTGCCGACGAACATCTTGGTGTTCGGCGCATCCAGCGTCGCGGTAATCCAGTCCCGTTCGCCTTCCGGCGTCAGGCCGTCCAAGCCGTTTTCGTCGCAGAGCAGAAAGTCCGTTTCGCCGCCGACGACCTTGAGGTAATCGACCATCTCCTCGACGTCGTCAAGCGTCGGGTCGCGGAGGATCAGCGTCCGTCCGTCTTTGAGGGTATATTCCGACATAGATGCGTGTTCTTTCTTAAAAGAAAGAACCAAAGAACTCACCGTTTTCAATGTTCTTTCTTAGAAAAAGAACCAAAGAACTCGTCTTAACAGGATTTCCACGGAGTGGGAAATCCTGTTATCTTACCTTCAATCCGCTGTCCATAGGGGCAAGGGTGGTCAGAGCGGAGAGGTTCTCGTCCGCTTCGTCCGAAGCGCAGAGGATCATGCCCCGGCTCTCCACGCCGCAGAGCGTCGCGGGCTTTAGGTTTGCCACAAGCACCACGGTTTTGCCGATCATATCGTCGGGCGTGTACCACTTTTTAATGCCGGAAACCACCGTCCGCTCTTCGCCGCCTACGTCCAGAGTGAGCTTGAGCAGCTTCTTGCTCTTAGGCAGTTCTTCGCAGGCTACCACCTTTGCGAGCCGCAGATCGACCTTGGCAAAGTCGTCGTATTCGATCTCCGCCGGGGGTTCGCTCGCTCCGTGCGCGCCTTTTTTGGCGGGTTCGACGGGCTTTTCTGGTTCGGCAGGCGCGGCGGGCGCTGCGGCGGCCTTTGCAGCCGCTGTACGTTCGGCCAGATAAGCAAGTTCCTTTTCCACGTCGATGCGCGGGAAGATTGCTTCGCCTTTATTGACCTTTGCGCCGGGGATGCTTCCGCCCCAGGCGACGGCGCCAAACGCCGCTTCTTTGCCGGAAACGCCGAGCTGAAGGAACATCTTGTTCGGCGTGGCGGTCAGGTACGGAATCAGCAGTACGCCGATGATGCGCAGGCTCTCCGCGAGGTTGTACAGAACGGTCTTGAGCCGCTCCTTGCCTTCGTCCGTCTTGAATAGCGCCCAAGGGGCGGTGACGTCGATATATTTATTACAGGCGCCGACGAGCTTCCAAATTTCGGCCAGCGCGTCGGGAATGTGCAAATCGGTCATCTGCGCGTCCACACGGGCGGGCAGATCCTTTGCCAGCGCAATCAGCGCCGCGTCCTCGTCGCCGGTAACGCCCGGCGCTGGCAGCACGCCGTCGAAGTACTTGTCGATCATCGCGACCGTGCGGCTCAACAGGTTACCGAGGTCGTTTGCAAGGTCTGTGTTGATGCGCGCAATCAGCGCTTCGTTCGTGAAATTGCCGTCCGAGCCGAACGGCACTTCGCGCAAGAGGAAATAGCGAATCGCGTCCACACCGTAGCGTTCGCAGAGCGCGACGGGATCGACCACGTTGCCCTTGGATTTGCTCATCTTGCCGCCGTCGAGCACGAGCCAGCCGTGGCCGAACACCTGCTTGGGCAGCGGCTCGCCGAGCGCCATGAGCATGATCGGCCAGATGATGGTATGGAAGCGCACGATCTCCTTGCCGACGATATGCACGTCCGCCGGCCAGAACTTTTTGTAGAGAGAATCGTCGTCGCTGCCCCAACCGAGGGCGGTGATGTAGTTGGAAAGCGCGTCCAACCAGACATAGACCACGTGGTTTTCGTCGAAATCGACGGGGATTCCCCATTTAAAGCTCGTGCGGCTCACGCAGAGGTCCTCAAGACCAGGCAAAAGGAAGTTCTGCAGCATCTCGTTGGTGCGGCTCACGGGCTGGATGAACGTGGGATTGTCCTTGATGTACTGAATCAGCCGGTCGGCGTATTTCGAGAGGCGGAAGAAGTAGCTCTCCTCCTCCACGAGTTCCACGGGACCGCCGCAGTCCGGGCAGACGCCGCCCGCTTCCTCAATCTGGCGGTCGAGCCAAAAGCTTTCGCAAGGCGTGCAGTAATGGCCGGTATACTTCGATTTATAGATATCGCCCTGATCGTAGAGCTTTTTGAACATCTTCTGCACGGCTTTTACGTGGTAATCGTCGGTCGTGCGGATGAACTTGTCGTAGGAAATGTCCAAAAGGCTCCAAAGGCTCTTGAACCCGTCGACAATTTTGTCTACATACTGCTGCGGGGTTACGCCTTCCGCCTTGGCTTTGCGCTCAATCTTCTGGCCGTGCTCGTCCGAACCGGTCAGAAAGAACACATCATAGCCGCGCTGGCGTTTGTAGCGGGCGATGGCGTCGGTCGCGACCGTGCAGTAAGCGTGGCCTATATGCAGGTTCGCGCTCGGGTAATAGATCGGGGTTGTGATGTAAAACGTCTTTCTTTCATCCATAACAGCATCCTCCAACAAAATCAAACTAAACTAAAAACGCATGCCGCCCTCGTGTAAGGACGGCACGCGCAAAGAAAGCGTACCGGATAACCACCTTACTTCCCTGAAACCGGGGCATAAGTTCCCGCTGTATCGGTCGGGGTCCGCTGCGGTTCAGGCAAATGAAGCGTTCACCGTCAGGAGCTCGGGAGCCATGTTCGGCCAAACTGCGCCGCCGGGCTTTCACCTCTTCCCGGCTCTCTATGCAGGCGCGCGCGCGGCTTACTCTTTCCGTCGTCGCTCATATGGTTCCATACCGGTTTTTATTATGGTTTTGCCGATATAGTTTAATGAGCATATCACGCGCTTTGGCTTGTTGTCAAGCGCGCGGAATCGTGCTAAGATAGGTTGGATTTGTTCGAGAGGAACGTTTTTTTCATGCACGTCGTCGTCGGGTTGGGCAACCCCGGTCTGCTATACAAGCGCTCGCGCCACAACGCGGGCTTTCAGGCGCTGGACGTGCTGGCGGACTATCTGCACTTTAACGTCACCAAGCGGGGGTTTTCCGGCGTGTACGGCGAGGGACTCTACCGCGGCGAGCGGCTCGTGCTGGTCAAGCCCACAACC
>JBDKTD010000177.1:0-7338 GCA_039680365.1 Clostridiaceae bacterium | reverse complement strand
GCTGAATAGGTTTTCGACTTTATCCGGCTTCAATGAATAATTCATGGAATTTACTGTATCTAGGGCTTGTTTCGTCATTGTTGGAAGACTGCAAATAAGTGCATAGATATAATCATTAGTCGCTTTTGATATACTAATCTCGCATCCATTTCTACTTGCAACATATCTTTCAGGCATTCTTTGAATAGAAATCAGGCTTCGACTATTAAACTCAACAACCGGAATTTCAAAAATTTTTCCATTAAATAAGTAGTTATCTTTAATGGAGAATCCAACGCTATTTAACTTCTCAATACTTTTTAATGCTTCTGAACAACTAATCGAAAACAATTCTGTTTCAACAACAGTACCATTATCGCTATCTAACTCTGCCTCATCTGCATATACTGTTTCCAATGAATACACATGTATTTCATCGCTTTCTTGTTTTGCATTTATATCTGTCAAAAATGAGAAACCCTTAATAAAGTCATTTAGAGTGAACATAACGCACCTCACTAAAAATTAATTCTAATAAATAGGTTAACAAAACAATGAAACGTGACAACTGTTTTGTCAAGTGAAACATTAGTTACATTCTCTCAAACCCCAGATACCTTGTCCCCTGAAACGTCAGCCGTCCCTGATCCTGCTCGGCAAGCATGCCGTATTCCGCGTCGCTGACGTTTAGCTCCATCCGATCGCCGCTTTGTACTTCGAAGGTCACGAAATACTGCGTATTCGTATAGTCGGACATAGCTGCGGAATTCGCCGTCGCCGCGTGATGATAGCTGTGGACGTCCGCGCGCTTTGTCACAACCGTTGCGTCCACCGTGAGGATGGGAGAAGCATTGTTTCTCCTCCATTGATTCGCGCTTTTTGCGAGCCGGTAGAGAATCAAGCCGACAACTACGATAAAGCCCAGCACGACGAGTACGGGAACGATTGTGAACATCGAATCTCCGAACGAACCAATAGTTGAAAATCCCAAATTATTCCCCTCCAAGATGAAAGACGCGTTTCTTTTATAAAGTGACCGAAGGTTTCCGCAGCATTGCATACTGCGTGTCCGTACCGTCCGGAACGGTGTCGGTATTGACGATTTTAAACCCGAAATGCTGATAAATTACAACATTGACGATCTTATGTGTTTCAAGATAGCAGTTCTTACCCTGCGTGTCCATCTCCGCCAGGAACGCCCGAAGCATCTTTGCGCCAAAGCCTTTCCCCTGCAGTTCGGGATCGACCGCCAGCATCATCACGTACCATGCGTCCATCGCGCTTACGTTTTTTCGTATCTCCAGGCTGTGCGTTTCATACTGATCCAGTCTTCTCAGCACGTCCCGGTATACGGTAAACGGCATTTTCCACCCGCCGTGAAGCAGAAACTCCATCGGCGGAACGCTGTCTGTGTTTGGCGGCAGAAGCCCGATTACGCCTTCTATCCCTTCACTCGGAGCAAAGAAGTCATAATGCGAAAAGCCGGTCTGAAGGATAACGTCAAAGTAATTCCTCAACTGCCGATAGCTCGGTTTTTTACCGCCCATTTGATATTTCAGCGCGGGATCGTCTATAAACGCGCGCGTGGAAACATCCGCGCACTTGGCGAGGTCTTTCTTCTGGATTCGGTACAGGCCATGTAGTTCCATATTGTTTCCCTTTTGAATCATCAATTCTTTATCAAACCTATCACTGAATTCAGCATAGCTTCATTCAAGGTGACGTCAAAATACCCGGGATCAATAATTACCCCCATTTTTACCGGAGCGTCTCTGTTTACTTTTAGCAGTGTTTCGAGAAATGCAACGAACTTGCCTTCCATGCTAAGATAGGAACATCTGCCTGCTTTGTCATAGTGTTCTTTCATTCGCTCCGGCGAAGAAAAGACAGGAAGGTAGGCTAGATTACCCGGCGCCGGCAGGGCGAATAAGCGGCTGCCTCCATCTTTATGATCTCCGAACGGCGTTGAATAGAAAATCGTTGTGTTGCAAAACGCTCTTAAAAACGATGCGTCGTCGAGAACGCCGTTTTCATGCCGCTCCAGCAGAAGCGCTGCGGTTCTGTTTTCAGGTTCCATATTCTTTTTCTTAAAAAAGTTCATATCAGCGCTTTTCTCCCGAAAATTAACCATATTATACCATAGAGAAATAAGAAAACAAAAAAACCTGAACCATTGCGTTCAGGTTTCTTTGTCCGTAATCGGCTTGGCGGAGAAGGTGGGATTTGAACCCACGCACCGGTTACCCCAGTCTACTCCCTTAGCAGGGGAGCCCCTTACAGCCACTTGGGTACTTCTCCGTATGCGGTTTTCTGTATTGGCGGAGAGAGAGGGATTTGAACCCCCGGTGCCTTTGGGGCATCACCAGTTTTCAAGACTGGCTCCATAAACCACTCGGACATCTCTCCTTAAACGCACCGTTAGCAGTATAGCAAATTCTCCTCTCAATTGTCAACGATTGAATCTTGCCGGATCAAACTCGTTTTTTCAACTGCTTTACGCCGAATGATAACAAAAAGGCAGATCCGGCTCGATTGTTCAGCAGTGTTTGCCGTCCGTTCATAAAGAAATTTCCGGTTGCGATTGCATGCGCTCTCCGCATTTCCTATAATAACGTTAGAGTCATGTAAAGAAAGGATTCCTCGCTTACCAGGGGTAGTTCAATGAATATGATGAAAAAAAGATTCCTCATCGCGGCGCTTGCTCTCTTGCTTCTGGTTTCGGCCGGCTGCAAGAAGACGTCCACCACCACGCTCAACTCCGAATATAAAATCTTTTACGGCGGATCCCAGATCGAAGCGACCGCTCGCGAACTCACCGTGGACGGCGGTACGACCACCGCGCGGATTCACTTTCTCAATCTCGGCAGCGAAACGCTCAAGAGCCTGCAGGCGCTGGTCGAGTTTGTGGACGCGGAAGGCAACACGATCGACAGCGACGTGCTCGACGTAACGTTTGATACCGAGGTTGCCGTTGGCGAAGGCTTCAGCGAAAACGCAACCTGCAAGTCGAACGATAAAATCGTCAACGTCTATGTTTCGGAATATACGCCGTAACGCTCAGGTGTCTATGCCCGCTTTCTTCGCCTGAGAATGCTGCAGCGCGCGGCGGATGGTGTATCGCTTTCCGTCTTTTACGAAATTAGCTCCCGTCTGCTTAAAGTGAAACGGGACCCCCGCGCGGATGCACTGCTCACGAAGTTCGAGCACCCAGTTGTAATCGCAGGTGCGCGCGTGTTCACCGGATTCTCCGCCAACGGTTACGCCGTCCACCCAATCGCTTAGTCCTTCTCCAAAGTCGATCCGTTCCAGCAGCGGTTCGCAGACAATCGCCTTGTGCATAATCTTTGCCTCCCGAAACACCGGCAGGCGTTCGTCCGCTTTTGCCTGATTCTCCATCGTGCAGCAAATAGAAACATTCTGGTAGCCTTCTCCCCAATCCTCCGGCACGCATTCGGTAAATCTTGTAATCCGCTTCGTGATGAACAAGAACTCGCAGTCGGCCCGTTCTTTCATCATCCGCCAGGCTTCGGCTCTCCAAATATCCGCGTCTTCCAATAAAAAATCGGACGTAAAACAAGTCCAAATCAGCGATCCCGAGGGGACTTTATAGGAGCCGTCCCGCGCATGCGCAATCGGCAGATAGAAATCGTTGGTTTTCTTTACGATTCCCGCGTCCTTGCCATGGCGGCCGTCCATGCGGTAGACATAGCAATTCTGGCAGCCCGCGGAGTATTTATGGCACCCGTGCCAGGGGTTCCAATTGACGCCGCCGCTGTAAGTAACGGGTTTTCGATTCAGTGGATTCTGTTCCATAAGCTTTCCGTTTAAGCGTTTCCCGCCCTCAATTCGTCACAATTCGTTTCGTTGACAATGTCAATCAGGGTACAGTATAATCGGCAGGCTGAAAGGAGCGCATACTATGAATGAATTATTACAGGCAATCGAGCGGTTCGCCCAAGGGACGACGATCTGGGTTTACCTGTTTATCTTCTTCGGAAAAATACTGGAGGTCTCCTTTGGCACGCTTCGTATCGTGCTGATCAACCGCGGTGAGCGCACCGTTGGATCCTTAATCGCCATTATCGAAATTACGCTCTGGCTTGTCGTTGCAAGCAGCGTTTTGGCAGGCTTCCGGCAAGACTTTCTCACGGGTATCGTCTATGCCGTGGCGTTTGCCTGCGGCAACTATATCGGTTCCTGGCTGGACGAGCTGCTCGCGTTCGGACTAAGCTCCGTGCAGGTAGTTCTGCCCGATATGAAGTCCGCAAAAGCCGCGGAAGAATGCCTGCGCGCAAAAGGCTTCGGTCTGACGTCTCTGGACGTTCATGGCCGGGACGACGACCGCGCGATGCTTTTGATGACCATGCAGCGCAAGCGTCTTTCGGAAGCGATCGCACTTGTGGAACGCAGCTGCCCCGGCGCCGTCGTTACGGTGAGCGACAATAAAACCCAGCGCGGCGGCTATCTGGAACGCGCCGTCCGCAAACAACTCCGAAACGGAAAATAATCCAACAGTACCGTTCAATCTTAAGAGCGTCGGTTAAATCGGCGCTTTTTTTATTCGGCGTTTTTAGTTACTCAAAACCGAACATCGCCGATCTATTGACAGTCATACCAGTAGTTTATATAATCGAACGAAACGTGTTTTGGCAGTAGGTACTAATTCTTTTTTTCAATCTTAGCATCGATCAAACCGCCCGTCAACGCTGCCGGAAACTCTGGGGGTATCGAGTGAACAAGAACTTTCTCTACGCGTTTAAACGAACGATTCCGATTATGGCGGGCTTCTTTCCGCTGGGGCTGGCCTACGGCATACTGATGATGAAAGCCGGTTATAACTTCCTCTGGACGGGTCTGACCAGCGTAACCGTTCTTGCGGGTTCGCTGCAGTTTTTGATGCTGGATTTTTTCATCAGCGGCGCGCCGATTGGAACGATCATCGTTATGGCGCTGCTGCTCAATAGCAGGCATGTTTTTTACGGGCTTTCGTTTATTGAAAAGTTCAAGGAATACGGACCGTGGAAGCACTTTATGATCTACTCGCTCTCGGACGAGAGCTATTCTCTGCTCTGTTCCAACAAGCCGCAGGAAGGTACGAATGAAAAGACCGTGAACATCCTGTCTTCCGGCTTCGTCGTGTTCTACTGGACCACATTCTCCATGCTGGGCGGACTGATCGGCAGCTGGATTACCTTCGACACGACGGGCATCGACTTTGCGCTGACGGCGCTGTTTGTCGTCATCCTGCTCGATCAGATGCGGGGAGCGAAAAGTCTGCTTCCGGTGGGAATTGCCGCCGTCTCCTCCATCGTCTGCATTTTCTTGTTCGGACCGTCCAACTTCATTCTGCCGTCGCTTGCCATTACCGTTGCCGCGCTGCTGATTTTCCGCACGCAGTTGGGTTTTACCCCCTCCCGGAAGGAGGAACAGTAACATGGCTCTTTCCGCGGGTCAGTCCATTTTGATTATCCTCGTCTGCGCCGTGTGCACGCAGATTGAACGCGCACTGCCGTTTTTAATCTTTGGCGGACGGCCTGTTCCGCGCATCATTCATTACCTTGGCACCATACTCCCCATGGCGGTCATGACGACGCTGGTAGTCTATTGCCTGCGCAATATAACATTCACCGCAGCGGAACACTTTCTGCCGCAGGTGATCGCCGTGGCGGTCACGGTTGGTCTGCACCTTTGGCGGCGAAACACGTTGTTGAGCATTTTCGGCGGAACCGCCTGCTATATGCTGCTCATTCAACTCGTATTCTAAGAACGAGATATAAGCTGAATGGAGAGTAAAAGCCAGAGCAGCGACGGCTGCTCAGCGTCCAAATCCAGCCCGAACTGCGTTTTCATGCGCTCCAAACGATATAAGAACGTGCTGCGGTGGATGAACAGCTCCCCCGCCGTTTTGACCGCGTTGAATTTGTTTCGGATGTAGCGCTCAGCAGTCTCCAGGTAATTTGTATCGTGCTCACGGTCGCTTTTGGCCATTTCCTGCACCGCGCGCAAGCAGATGAGCTCGGGCGGAAGAACAGCGGTTGCTCCCTGCAGAAAAAAGTCGTCCGCCGCATCGCAGAAGCGCGTAATCCCCGCATCTTTTCTTTTGCCTTGATCCAAACAAAACCGCGCCTGCTTGAGACGCTGCGGAAAGCGCGTAAATCCCGCTAAGGGTTCGCTCACGCCAAAACGCAGCCCGTTTTGAACGGCAAACGACTCGATTTGCCGCAGAGGTTCTTCCCTGTTTCCATCACTCAGCCGAACCACGGCGGCAACGACCGACAAAAGCGGAAACGCGCAGCAATCCGGCAGCGTATACTCCAAACGATCGCAGACGCCATTGGCAAGGTTTTCCCGCATGTCCCCGTTTTGCGGTTCCGCAGCGAAAACCAGATAGTCCGCTTCCTCCGTCCAGTTCAAGCGCAACATCGCTTCCATCGCCGCTTCCATAGAAAGCGTCTCTTCAAACAAGCCGCGCAGGTTCCGCTCCAGCACGTCGAACTCGCGGTTTGGACGCAGCGCGCGGACGGACGTTTTCCGTTCGGAGAGCATGAGTTTTACATAGCCGGTCAAATAAGCGAACACCGTTTCGTCGCTTGCGTAAAACGGCCGCTCCCGCGCAGCGCAAACAAGCGTGAAACGCGCACCGCCGGCCTGCAGGGAAACGCCAAGCAGCTCAATATCCACCGGCTGACCGAGGCGGATCGTCGTTCCTTCCGGCAAGCAACGCGCCTTTTCTTCCAGCATATTGTAGGATGGCAGAAACGCTTCCAATCCTTCTTCCGGAAAGAAACGCTCCGCGCGGGCAATGACGTGCCACCGTTCGTCGCAAATCCAAACGGGATTCTGCAGCATGCTCGCCACAGATTCCAGCAGCTCCGCGCAGTCGTTGCCGCTTTCAGCAATCTCCTTCAACCGCTGACTCCATTCGTCCAGGCGGTCGAACAGCCTCTGAACAAAGTTAAACAGAGCCGTCAGGTCGGTATCCGCCGGAAAAGCGCAGTAATCCAGCGCGTTGCCGCTCGTTTCTCCGGCGCAGAGAAACAGCGCGTTTTCGCCGTCCTCCGCGCTGATTTGCTCAAGCTGCTCCGGCCTGCAGAGATAGATACGCGAGCCGGGCTTCTGCATCCCCGACTCAAAAAAGAGCGGGCGCTTCACAGGCTGGCGCGGATTTCGGATCTGTTCCGTCATCTGCGGGTAGCGGTATTTCAGTTCGCTGGTAATAAATTCTTTCTGAATCATCGTTCCCTCTCATTCATGCTACACATTGTATGATCTAGAAATGCAATTGTCAATGTAATGAAGTATTTCCATTCTCCTGAAAATTTGGTATGCTATGCGAAATACAATAAGGAATATATAATA